>JBOHTE010000761.1:0-6840 GCA_050733555.1 Gemmatimonadaceae bacterium
TTGGCCGTGATCTCGACGCCGGCCACCTTGCCCTGCAGCGCGTTGTCGAGCGTCGGCGCGTGCGCCTGGGTGAGCTCGTGCGCGTTCACCGATCCCACGTCGTTCGCGCTGTTGGCGCGTGAGACTGTCGTCGCCTGACCGGTGATGACTTCCTCGTTCAGCTGAAGGACGTCGGCCTTGAGCGCGATGGTGACGTCGTTCGCATCAGCCGTCACGGGGGACGCGATCGCCTGATAGCCGATGCGCCGCACGTCGAGAATCTGCGGACCATCGGGGATGTTGAAGCTGAACTTTCCGTCGGCACCGGAAATGGTTCCAACGATCGTACCTCGAACGCGAATCTGCACCGCGCCGATCGGCTGCCCCGTCTGGGCATCGTTGACCGTACCGCGGAGCGGTCGCTGCTGCGCTGTAGCGGCAGTCGCTGTCATGCCGCTCATCAGCACAGCCAATGCAAGAACATTGAACGTGCGCACGTCGCCTCCTGGCCCCTGGTTAGAAAATGCAAACCCGATGCGTCATGATTGCGCGATGCATCAGGGTGCGGGGCGACATTATCGCCTTGCAGAGGAGGAGTCAAGAAGATTGCCGGTCGATGGTCGCCGGGAACCGCGGCGCAGCGGCGCAGCGACCGGCGTGCGGTCATGCGCATGGGCCCGCTGACGGGCGGCATATCTATTGATACCAATGCATTTGATATGGGCTCCCATAGGAATCCCGGCCACGCAGCACGATGGCCGCCGCAGGACCGTCCGCGCTGCGGCGCCGCGGGCCCGCCCGGTTCGCCGTCGTGCCTAGCGAACCACGATCCGCACGCCGGCGCCGATGGTCGGGCCACGCGGGCCCAGGCCCACGTGAGGCCACACGAGCAGCGCATCGGACGACGTGGCGTCCGGCGCGAGCGAAACGGGAAGGTTCGGAGCCCCGCGTGCCGCGCCGGCATGAATGGCCGCCTCGATGGCCGAGAGCAGCCACACGCCACCGGCAACCGCGAGGCCGGTCCCGAGGTTTTTCCGCTTGGTGAAGGTCACGTCCTGCGTGTACGTGTGCCCGAAGGGGTCCGTAAAGGTTTCGGTCTGCGTGATGGACGTCTGCTTGAGCGCCCAGACGACACCCCCGGCCGCCGCGGCCGCGGCAATCACGCCGAACGCCGGCCGCTTCGTGTAGAACTGGCCACCACCAGGCACGAGCGCGCCGAGCGCGAACGCGGTGCCCGGGCTCCGGCTCAGGGCGCTGATGCGCGAGCTCACCTCCGCGCGGTCCGCGGCGGCGGGACGGAGCTGCAGATACTTCCGGTACGCCGCCGCCGACTTGTCCGCCTGGCCGTTTGCCTGATACGCCAGTGCCAGATTATAGAAGGCCTCGGGCCAATCGGGTGCGCCGGACGCGGCCGATGCCAACGATCGCACCGCCTCGGGGAACTTGCGCTCGGAGAGATGAATGATACCGCCGCGAAGCTGGTCCGCCGCCGCCGCCGGATACGACGCGGGTTGCGGGTTCCGTAACGCCGCTGCCCGCCGCGCTGCCTGGTCGCGATCACGACGCCACAGCTCGGCGTAGGCAAGCCCTGTGGCAGCCAGTCCCTGACCCGGCGCAGCGCTCAACGCCTGCTGGAATTCCTGCGTTGCACCAGCGTAGTCGCCCTTGCGCAAGGCGTTGTACCCCAACCCGGTCGCGGCGCCGGCCCGGTCGCTTCCCGCCTTCATGGCGGACTGGAAGTCCTGCGCGGCGAGGTCGCTTTTGCCCGCCCACGACCGCAGGTAACCACGCCCGAGCAATGCCGCGGAATTGCCAGGATCCACGGACAGGACACTGTCATAGGCGGCCTCGGCGCCTGCGCCGCCGCCAGCCGCCTGCCGTTCCGCCTCGAGCATGCGCTCCGCCACCAGTTGGGACGCGGTGACGGGGAGGACCGCGAGCTGCCGGGTGCCGGAAGCAAGAGTGAGCGTATCACCGTCGTGCAGCTTGGCGATGGGCAGCGCGAAGCTTGCGACACCATCGTTGCCAGTCTGTGCGGATAGTGTCGCGACAGACGCGAGTGCTCCGCTGGGCTTGAGCGTGAGGGTGTCGTGCGGGACCGGGTTGCCGAATGCATCGGTCACGGTGGCCTTTATGGTATCGACGGACGCGCCTCCGCTCGCCAGGCTGATGTGACCAGGGGTAAGCGTCGCGATCGTAGCGCTGGCGGGTCGCGCCACCAGTGTGATGACCTGATTATCGAATCGAGTCCCAGTTGGCGTCGCGACAGTGAGCCGATAGGAGCCAGCATGTGTCCCGACCGGCACCGCAAACGTTGCCCGGCCGCTCGCGTCCGTGGTCGCAATGGGCTCACTCTTCGTCCCGCCCGGGATTCCACTGGCTCCGGTCAGCAGCAGTTGGGTGCCGGACACGGGCGAGTCTCCTCGCTTGAGCGATACCTGGACGTATGCCACCGTGCCAACGCTTGCCGCGATGGTATTGCTCGGGACGGTCAGAACAACCGGACGCGGAGCCGGGGGTGGACCGGCCGCGACCTTCGGATTGTTGCCGGCGGCGACGCATCGATCGATCGCGCTGAAAATCTCCCGGGTGGCGCCCAGCGTTCGTAGATCGCCACGGTCCCGGTCGGATGGAACGAAGCCGAGGCAGTTCCGCCGAATGATCCCGGCCACTTCACTCTTCGAGTAGGCCGTACCGGTGAGGAAGCGGATCAGATCGCTCTTTCTGAGCGGAGAGTTCCCCTGCTGCGCCGCGAGCGCAGGCGCGACGGCGACCAACAATATGAACAGGAGGGTGCGGGGCATCATTCGCAATCGGGTCCTCGACGGAGCTGGTTCGATGAATCCTGCGTCGTTTCCCTAGGGATGTGCAAGTCCGGGCGCGGCCGGCGTCTCCATTCACGAATCCCAATGGAGATCGTCATGCGCTACCTCCTGTCGCTGCTCCTCTGGCCCGCCGCGCTCGCGGCGCAGGGCTGGATCATTCCCCGTCCCTGCGAGCACTGCATCCCGCGCTGCCGGCCCGACGCGGCGTGCCTGCCGATCATACCGGCCATCGCGCGCGCGTCGAGCGCCGTGCATGTCTCACTTGCAGGAAACGTGCTGCAATACGACGTGGATGAAACGTATGTCAATACCGGCGCCGGGCTGGGCGAAGCGGACTACTATTTCCCGCTGCCGCACGGTGCGGCGTTCCAGGATCTCAAGCTGTCCATCGATGGGAAACTTGTCGCGGGCGAAGTCATGGACGCGGCGGAGGCACGTCGCGTGTACGAGAACATCGTGCGCATCCGGCGCGACCCCGCGCTCGTGGAGTGGATGGGATACGGCATGCTGCACGCGCGCATCTTTCCGATCGCTCCGGGCGAGCGGAAGCGCGTCGAGGTGCGCTTCCAGATGGTCGCCGAGCGCGAGGGCGATGCGCTGCGCGTGGATTACCGCGGCGCGAGTCAGCCGGGCGGGAACGTGAGCAACGATCACGAGGGCGAGTGGTCGTTCACGCTCATGTATCCGCGCTCGGCCGGGTACGGCAACCCCTACTCGCCCACCAGTGCGCTCGACGTCCACGACGCGCAGGGCGAGCGCACGGTGGACGTGCGCGAGGCGGGACGCGACGTCACGGTGCTGCTGCCGGTGCACAAGCGACACGATGCGGCGATCACGGTGCTGCCGTACGCGGCGGGCGACGGCGATGATTTCGCGCTCATCACGATCTCTCTTCCGGATACCAGACAGCAATCCATGCCGCGCGACGTGACCTTCGTCGTGGATGTGTCGGGCTCCATGTCGGGCGGAAAGCTCGATCAGGCGCGCGCGGCGGGCAAGCGGCTGCTCGAGACGCTCGGCGCGAACGACCGGTTCCGCATCATTGATTTCTCGAGCGATGTGCGAAGTTTCCGCGATGGATTCGTGAACGCGACGCGCGGGCAGATCCAGGCAGCGGACAGATATCTGGACGCGCTCGAGGCCAACGGGTCGACGAACATCGAAGGAGCGCTGCGGAGCGCGCTCGGCGGCGCGGACACGGGTACAGACACGGGTACAGACACGGGCGCGGAGTCGGATTCCGTCGTGCGTCGCCCTACCGGCCGCATGGGCGTGGTGCTCTTCCTCACCGATGGGGCGCCGACCGTGGGCGAGCGCGACCCGATGGCGCTCGCCGCGCTGGCGTCGCGACTGCGGGGCGCGCGACGCCTCTTCACCTTTGGCGTGGGCGCGGACGTGAACGCGTCGCTCATCGAACAGCTCGCGCTCCAGGGGCGCGGGACCGCGAGCTTCGTGCGGCCGGACGAGAATCTCGAGCGTGCGGTGAGCATCGTGGCGGAGCGATTGCGCGATCCGGTGGTGGCGGATGTGCGGGTCCGCGCCACGGGCGGCGTGCACCTGTCCGACATGCTGCCGGTGCAGCCGGTGGACATTTTCGCTGGCCAGGATCTCGTGCTGCTGGCGCGCTATTCGGGGAGCGGCGCGGCGCGGGTGGACGTGGACGGTCAGACGAACGCGGGACCGATCACGTGGAGCACGACCGTCAACTTTCCCGATCGCGATCGCGAAAATGCGTTCGTCCCCCGATTGTGGGCCACGCAGCGCATTGGCTGGTTGAGCGCGGAGAAGCGCAAGGCCGCGGCGGATGGAGGTAGCACGAGCGAGATCGACCGGGAGATTCGCGAACTGGGCGAGCGATGGGGGATTCCAACGGAGTTCTCATCGTATCTCGTGCGCGAACCGAATGTCGCCATGGTTCCGGTGGGTGTGCGCCCGGTCCCGCAGGGCGTGACGCGTGATGCCGCAGCGTACGCGGCGTCCAAGCCGTTAATGGAAGTCACGCGATTCGAACGCGCGAAGCAGGCCACGGCGCAGCGGGCGTCGCAGTCGCTGGCCGCGGCGGACAGCGCGAGCTGGGGGAGCAGCGGCACTGCCGCCACGGTACGCCGCGCCGGCACGCGCGTGTTCGTGTTGCGCGACAGCGTCTGGACGGATCAGCGTTTTCATTCGGGGATGCGGGTGATCCGGGTCCAATCGTTCGGCGCGGGGTATTTCAGAGTGCTGGAGCTGGCGCCCGAGCTGCGCGCGGCGTTCGCCGTAGGCCAGCGCGTGCTCGTGGCGGGTCGGAATGTGTCGATCGAGGTATCGCCTGGCGGTGCCGCAGCACTGACTGCCACGGACGAACGGGCCATTCGCGCGGAGTGGTGAATCGGTGGATGATGCGGAGCGGCTGTTCCGAAGCTACAACGAGATGCTCGTGCGCTATCTGACACGGCGGCTCGGCGACCGCGACTGGGCGGAGGAGGTCGCGCAGGAAACCTTCATCCGCGCGCTCCGGCAGGAGCATCTCGTGAACGAGCGCGCCTGGCTCTTCGCGGTGGCGAACAACCTGGTGCGCGACGAGGCACGCCGTGATGCGCGGCGGCGGCGTCATCTCGATCTGCTGCGCGCGGAGCAGGCGAGTGAGGTGGTGGAACCGGAGTCAGCGGCGCTCGAACGCGCACAGGAGGCGGCGCTGGCGCGGCGAGCGATGGATGCGCTGGCCGAGCGCGACCGGCTGGCGCTGCTCATGCGAGAGGAAGGACTGGATTACGTGGAGATCGCAGAGGCGCTGGGACTCTCCGCTGGTTCGATTGGCACGACACTCGCGCGAGCGCGGCGGCGCCTGGTGGAGCAGTACGAGGCGTTGCAGCGGGAGCTCGACAGGAGGGAAGGGCATGCAGCATCCTGACGAAGGAACCATTCACGCCTGGCTCGACGGCGCCATACCGGAAGTGGAGGCGCGCGCGATCGAAGCGCACGTGACGACGTGCGAACAGTGCGCCAGCGCAGTAGCGGAGGCGCGCGGCCTCATGGCCGCGTCGTCGCGGATTCTCTCGGCGCTGGACGGGGTCCCGGGCAGCGTGGTGCCGGCGAGCAGCGCCATTCCCGTCACGCGCGCGGGTGCGGCAATGGCGGTGACGACGTACGAGCGTCGCCGCCGGCTCGGCATGTATGCGCGCATCGCGGCGGCGCTGGCGTTCGTGACGGCGGGAGGTATTACGCTCGCGCACGTGGGAGATCAGGGTCTCAGGCCGGGCGATGTGCGTGACGCGGCGGCCGCTGTTGCGGCCACGGCGGCGGCGGCCACTGCGGCGGCGCCCGCTGTTGCGGCGACGGCGGTGCCGTCGCGCGAGTCGCAATCGCTTCAGATGGAGGTCACGAAGCCGGCACCGCGTGCCGCCGCGCAGGCGGCTCGGCGTCGAGAAAAAAGTGCGGAGGCTGCGACAGCAAGTCAGAGAGCGCGCGTTGCGCGTGATGCCGCCGCTGACGCGTACGCTCACGTGGATTCCATCAATCGGTTTGGCGCGGAGCGGTTCCTGTCCGAGGCGCGCGTGGCGCCCGCTCCTGTGGCGGCTCCTGCTGCGTCGTCCGCCGCCCCGACTTCGGCACAGGCCGCGAACCGCGCCGCCGAAATGAAAGTGGCGGGTATGCGACCAACCGCCCTGCTCGATTCGGCGGATTCGGTGCACGGATTCTCGCTCGTGTCTGGTTCAGTGCGAACAGATCCGGTGCGTGGCGTGGAGCACCGTCGCTACGAAGTGCGACCGGGCGTGTTCGTCTCGCTCGAGATCACGCCGGTGCGTGGCACTGCCGTACCCGATTCGGCGTATCGCGTGGGTGACACGAACGTCTTGCGCTGGACCGAAGGCGCGCGGCAGTACGTGTTGTCAGGCCCCGTGACGGTAGCGGAACTCAGGAAGATGAAGGAAAGCGACGCGATCCGGTGAAGGCTCGAGATGTGGTCTGAAAAGGAACCGTGCTGAATCAGCCAGTGATGAGACAGAACCGAGGCGAGGCGGGACAGGAAAGCGGACCCGTTGTACCGAGGGTCCGC
>JBOHTE010000762.1:0-3578 GCA_050733555.1 Gemmatimonadaceae bacterium
GTTCATGGTCACCGCCCCGGTGCCCCAGGCACAACGCTCCGACCCCACGGCGGAACGTCAATTCGCGACTCGCCTCGAGTCACGAATTGCCGGCGAAAGCGGAGTCTCTCTCTCGGCGATCGGCGCCATGAACTTCGCGGGTGAGGAGAGTCGCATCCAGCGGCTCGGCGATACCGCGCCCTTGCCTCAGGGCGCTGTGCCGTTTTGGGTGAGTATCGGCCCGGGCTTTTTCGAGACCGTGCAAACTCACACTGTTCGTGGGCGTGCGTTCCGGGACGCGGACGCAGTGGGCCAGGAGCGTGTTGCCATCGTGAATTCGGCGGCCGCGGCGCGGCTCTGGCCAGGGGACGAGCCGGTTGGCCAGATGCTTCAGTTGACGCGTGACTCGGCGCACGCGGAACTGGTGCGTATCGTGGGAGTGGTGGAAGACTCCAAGCTCTTCGATTTGCCATTGAACGGCCGGCCCGTGCCAATCCTGTATCGCCCGTTCGCCCAGTCGCCCGTTTCGCTGATCCACGTCTTCGTGCGGAATCGCGGGAATCCAGCCCGCCTCGTGGCTGCGCTCCAACAGGACGTCCACATCCTGACGGGTGAGGCCATCAGCGAGGCGACAGTGAGATCAATGGACAACAGCATTAGCAGTGAGCTTTCAATAGAGCGCTTCCGAGTCAGCGCGGTTGGCATCGCCGGCCTTGTGAGCCTGCTCGTCGTCGCGATTGCACTCTACGGCTCAATCGCTCACGCGGTACTGCAGCGCACTCGCGAAATCGGCATCCGAATGGCCTTGGGAGGGAGCCGAAGTGCCATTATCTGGTTGGTTGTGAGGCGCACACTGATCATGACGCTCGTCGGACTTGTCGGAGGCTGCCTCATATCGGTGGAGTTGGGACACGTTCTACTGTCCGTGTGGCAGGTTTCTTCTGGCCGTCCAGTGGCCACGTTGGCAATTTCGGCGATCACAATTGGAGTTGTCGGCGCGGCTGCGTCGTGGCTTCCCGCGCGACACGCAACGAAAATCGACCCGGTCACGGCCATGCGCACAGACTGAATGCCCTGGGCGATCGCAGGCTCAGCCGCGTCGGCGTGAGCAGTTGACAATCCCACTCATAGAACGCGCTCGCGTTTCGTTGTTCTCGCTACTCCTCCAATCTGATCAACCGCTCCGCCCCCATCCCCTCCGCCTCGCCCTGGAAGTTGAGCACGATGCGGTGTCGCAGCACCGCCAGCGCCACCGAGCGCACGTCGTCAATGTCCGGCACCGAGCGGCCGTCCATCGCCGCCTTCGCCTTCGCGCCGAGCACGAGATACTGCGACGCTCTGGGACCCGCGCCCCAGCTCACGAACTTCTTCACGTCCGCCGTCGCCTCCGGCGCGCCCGGTCGCGTGCTGCGCGCCAGCCGCACGGCGTAGCGCACCACCGTGGGCGGCGCCGGCAGCCGCCGCACGAGATGCTGCAGCTCCGTGAGCTGCTCGGCGCTGAGCACCGGGTGCACCGTCGTCTCGACGTCGCTCGTGGTGGATGCAACCACTCGCTCTTCTTCCGTGGCCGACGGATAGTCCACGCGCAGCTCGAACATGAAGCGGTCGAGCTGCGCTTCGGGGAGCGGATACGTGCCTTCCTGCTCGATGGGATTCTGCGTGGCGAGCACGAAGAACGGCTCCGGCAACGCGTGCGTCTGTCCCGCGGCCGTCACCGCGTGCTCCTGCATGGCCTGCAGCAGCGCCGCCTGCGTCTTGGGTGGCGCGCGGTTGATCTCGTCGGCAAGCACCGCGTTCGCGAAGATGGGACCTTTCACGTACTTGAACACGCGGCGCCCGGTGGCGTGGTCTTCCTCCAGCAGCTCGGTGCCGGTGATGTCGCTCGGCATGAGGTCCGGCGTGAACTGCACGCGCGAGAACGAGAGGTCGAGCGCTTCGGCGACAGTCTTCACGAGGAGCGTCTTGGCGAGCCCGGGGACGCCAACCAACAGTCCGTGGCCCCCGCTCAGGAGCGCGGCCACCAGGTTGTCCACGATCTCGTGCTGGCCGATGATGCGGCGGCCGATCTGCTCGACGAGCTGCGCGCGGGCGCTAGCGAGATGATCGAGCAACTCGAGGTCGCGCGCGTCGGACTGGGTCGTGATTCTCGCCGGTTCCGCCAATTGCCATCTCGCGTGCTGGGGGACAGGAGGAAGCAGTCAGCCTCCACACACACGAAGATAACCCGCGTGTCGCGGGATGGGGAAAGGGGAGGGGGAGGGGAAGCGGAGGAGACAGGGCCGGAGACGAATCGCGGCGTCGCGCGAGTCGCGCGGCCTCGCACAGGCGGCGCGGAGTTACGGCAGCGTGAGCTGCGCCTGCTCCTTCACGGGATGGTTGCTGCTCTCGAGAATGCCGATCACCGTGTAGTGACCGGGCTTCGCGGGACCGCTCCACTTCTCGTCGTACGTGACCGTTTCCTTCGCGTCGAGCAGCTTGTTGCGCAACGACTGTGTGAACATGCGCCCCTTGCTCCAGCGCCACACTTCGCGGCCGAGTGAATCGAGCACGACAAAATCGTGCGTCTGGCCATTGGGGAAATTCACTTCGAGCGAGTGATCGGCGACGTTCGTGATGTGGAGCGAGAGCGCCACGCCATCGTGCACGGCGATGGCGAGCGACGAAGCAATGGCGCTGTCATCGGGGACAGGTGCGGCAGGCGGCGCGCCGTGGACATCGGCGGCGCTGGCGGACGAATCGGTGTGACGCGCGAAGGGACCGCAGGCGAGAATGAGCGCGCCGGCGCAGAGCAGCCAGATCAGCAGGTTGGACTTCAGGATGCGCGGAAACACCAAATAGCCGGGTGTGTTACTGCGACGCGGTGGAGATCACAATTTTCGTGAGGCTGCAAGTAATCAACATTGGGACGATCCGTCAAGCACGAAGTAACCCGTAAGTGGGCTTGCGGCAGACACTTGGTGACGTGGGTCACGGGCTTCGGGGTGTGTTCGCCAAAGGCTGGCGCGCGAGCTTGCGAAAAATTTCACAAGCGCCTAGATTCCCCGCCGGAATGAAGCGCCAGACGCGGCACTTTCACCCCGGCAGCGCGCCCGGCTCAGCCGGCGCGGACAGCGCCAATCCAGCCGTGAAGTTTGCCGGACTGGGCATTCAGTTCGCGGTTCTGATCGTCGTGTTCCTCTATATCGGGAAATGGCTCGACCAGAAGTTCGGCACCTCGCCGCTGCTCCTCATCATTGGCGTGTTCGTGGGCGCGGGGGCGGGGTTCTACGGCATGTATCGCGCGCTCATGGCGGCCGTGAAGGAGCAGCCGGGGCGCAAGGACTCACGATGAAGCGCACGCTCATCTTCGCGCTCGCGTCCGCGGCGATCATCCTCGCGATCGCTTTCGTCATGGGACTGTTTTTCCCGTCGCCGGCGGAGCACCGCGCCATTCGCATGAGTGCGCTGGTCGCCTGGGGCGTGCAGCTTTTCGGCTTTCTGATCGTGAAGGTGGTGCGTGGCGGCGCGACGATCATGGCCGCCTGGGGGCTCGGCGTGCTGCTCCGCTTCGTGGTGCTCGCGCTCTATGACTTTCTTGTCGTGAAGGCGCTGGCCCTGCC
>JBOHTE010000763.1:0-3810 GCA_050733555.1 Gemmatimonadaceae bacterium
TCATTAACGGCGCGGCGCTCGAGCCGGTGCCACCGGTGACGCCGGTGGCGATGGGCAGGTCTACGCGGGGCGTTGAACTTGAATCTGTGGACGATCTCGACGAACGCCAGGTCACGGCATGGATGAAACAAGTCGCAGCCGCGCCTGGCGTCGGGAAGAAGTAGCGTTAGGCCCGAAGTTAGCCGCGCAGGATAAGGTCATGTCGGATAGAGATCCGAGCTCCTGAGACCTCAGCCTTCCTGCTGTTCCGCCAACAGCGTGTCGAGGCGCTCGTAGCTCGTCTCCATGCCGTCGGTCATGCCGGTGGAGACGGCCGCATCCCGCGTTTCCTTCGAACCGTAATCCATCAGCACGACCAGCGTCGTGATGCCGTTCTTCTCCGTGAAAGTTGTCCTGATGATGGCCGGGGTGTTCGCGGGCATCGCGCCGCCAAAGCTGCCGGGATCGTAGTACTCGGCGCTGACTATTTTCCCGGGCGCATCGACTTCGCGGTATTCGCCGTGAAAGCCGAATTCCTTTCCGTCCTCATCCAAACGCCAGCGCCAGCGATACGTGCCACCGGGACGAACATCCATTTCGCACACCGGCATCGACCAGCCGGGATACCCGCCTATCCAGCGTTGAAACAGCTTGGGATCGGTGTGCGCTTGCCAGACCAGCGTGCGCGGCGCCTTGAAGTCGCGCGTGACGCGCACCTCGGTGTCACTCGGCAGCGAGACCTGGACTTTGGTGTTGATGGTCGTGCTCATGGAGGTATCCTCTCTCAGGTGTGAACAGGGCGCCCGTAGCGGTGGATTCGCCTACCGGCGGTTGCGTGTTGCCTTGCGAGGCCTGGCCTGGAGTTCGTCGAGCAGTTCATCGAGGGCTTTGTAGCGGCGTTCCCAGAACTGCCTGTATTTCTCGAGCCAGGCTGTCGCTTCGCCGAGCCGCACGCCTTCGAGCTTGCGCGGACGGCGCTGCGCGTCCTGCGCCGTCGAGATGAGGCCGGCGCGTTCCAGCACCTTGAGGTGCTTGGAGATGGCGGGCTGGCTCATGGCGAAGGGTTCCGCCAGTTCCGCAACCGAGGCGTCCCCCTTGGCGAGTCGGGCGAGGATCGCGCGACGCGTGGGGTCTGCCAGGGCGGCGAAGGTGGCGTCGAGGCGTTGAGAGGACGTCATTGCTGTTGGGCCATAACCATGCGGTTATAATAACCATTCAGTTATGAACGTCAAGTCCCCTGGCAGAAATGCTTTTGAGCGGCGTGTGATACCTCGCACCGGCTTCCCGATCATCCAAAGGCGCAATCGCAGTGCGCCGCCGCGATGCCGTCCGCATGCCTTGTCAGGCCGCCATGGTCGCGAACGCGGGTGGGTGCGAGAGTCGATCGCCCGGCACATATTTGGGCCATGCCTCCCGTCGTTCCCGATCCCGAGAAGATCAAGAGCTTCAAGACGGCCGCCGCCTTCGAGAAATGGATGGCGGCGCACCACGCCAGTGAATCGGAGATCTGGCTCAAGATTCACAGGAAGAACTCTGGATTGCCGACCGTCGACTACGCCCAGGCTCTCGACGTTGCGCTCTGCTGGGGTTGGATCGACGGCCTCAAGAAGTCATTCGATGAGCAATCCTTCCTGCAGCGCTTTACTCCGCGAACCGCGAAGAGCATCTGGAGTCAGGTGAACCGCGAGCACGTCGCTCGCCTCGTCGCTGCCGGGCGCATGACGCGCCACGGTCAGAAGCAGGTCGACGCCGCCAGGGCGGATGGGCGATGGGACGCGGCCTACGCGCCAATCCGCGAGATATCCAGGGAGAGCATACCGGGTGATCTCCGCGCGGCCATCGACGCCAACGCGCGCGCGCTGAAGACGTTCTCGACGCTCAGCAGGCAGAACCTGTTCGCGCTCGCGTTTCGCACGAACAACATGAAGACGCCCGCGGGCCGCGCGAAGAAGATTGCAACGCTCGTGGCGATGCTCGCTCGCGGTGAGACGATCGTTCCGCAGAAGAAGGCCGCGGCGATCAGCCCGCGTCGTCCGTCCGGTCGAGCACGGTGAGCTGCCCGTCCAGATCGTCGATGGTGCGGGCATCAAAACTGATCTACTTCAGCGAGCCGGACCGCCAAGTCGTGAGAGCCGGCACGGCCGATCAGAGTCGCAATCCGTTCCAATGTCGTGTGACTGTCGTTTCGGCGCCCGGGCGTCCCCAGATCAGGGTCTCCACCGCGTCGAACGTGGAATCGCTCGTAAAGCGTCCCGTGAGGGCGGCTTCTCTGAATTGACAGACATAGTCCGCATAGTTGCTCGCGCTCTTGTAGGTAGCGGCGAACTGCGCACCATCGAGGTGGCCGACATATGGGATGTCATCGGTGGGCCAATTGCGCATGTCCTCGTCCATCGAGATCGAGTCAGCGGTCACGGTGATCCGCCAACCCACATCGCTGCGCGTCTCGCCGGGCGACGTCCCCCATCCGCACGCCGGGGCGCTGCCGGGCGCAACCGACACGACCGCCGCATCCGCGCTCCAATTGGCCGTGTCCCTGCTGGCGGTGTTCGCTGGCTGGGTCGGGCTCGGCGTCGGGTCCAAGGGCGTCCCGGATCCTGCGCCGGTGTCTCCTGCTTCGCCACAACCGGACACGACCAAAAGGGACGATAGAACGACTAATGCAAAGTTCCGTTTCTGCATACTCCGCCTCGCGTGATCGAGTAAGGTTCTGGCGATGTTACGGCGTGAACTGAGAGGTAAACTCGTTGGCGCTCCTCAGTTTCCCCTCAGTTTTGCCTCAGTGCGGCGCCTGCAAGGAGCCATTACGCTGGACTTCGTCGTCCGGCGGAAGGCCGATGGTGTCTGGACCGGCTTTGCCAGGACGGCTGCAAGCGTGGTGATTACGGCGGATGGTTCCCATGCGGGCCCCTTCAACAATCCGGAGGAACCGCGGTACAGGTTGTGAGTGCGGACTGCTCCCGTGAGACGCTGCGGCTGGACGCGCAGGGCAGGGAAGCGGCCGGGTTGCTGCGCTCGCCGGTCGCAATCATTCATGGAACGCCGCAGCCGAGCGCCGCGGCGTGAGATGGCACAAGCTTCTGTATCCCAAAATGTCTTCGCCGATTCGCGCTCGTCTTGCATTTACCGTTCTCGCCGTTGGCACCATTGCCGTTGGCCTGGTCGTTCACTGGCGCGGTACGCTGCTGCCGGCAACGCTCCGCGATGTCCTCGGCGAGGCGCTGTGGGCGATGATGATCGGATGGTGGATCGGCGCGGTGATACCAGACGCGCGGGTCGCGTCACGGGCCGGGCTGGCCCTCGCAATCTGCTGGATCGTGGAGGTGAGCCAGCTTTATCACACGCCAATGCTCGATGCCTGGCGCCGTACCGCGCCCGGCCAACTCATCCTCGGTACCGGCTTTGACGTGCGCGACCTCGGTGCGTACGCGCTGGGTGTACTCGCGACGGTGATACTCGAACTGACGGTGCGCCGGCGCCGCCGCTCGACGAACGCAGCACCGCACGCCGCCGTCTGAGGCATTCGGAACCCGCCGATGGGTCTCTTGAATGATGACGTCTTCGGCGTCACTCTGATCTATCCTCTCTGCATCTCAGCGTTGGCGTCAGCCGGATGCATCGGGTTTCCAGCCGCAGGAGGCAATCATGTTTGCCTGGCACGTGCTCGGCGTCGGCACCATCAGCAGTCTTGCCCTCCTTGGCATGACGGCGCCCTCGGTGCCGGGACGCTCAGGGCCGGCGGCGTCGAGCGCGAATGACATCGCATTTGCGTCTCGTCGCGATGGCAACTGGGAGATTTACGTGATGGACGCCGCCGGCCAGAACCAGAGG
>JBOHTE010000764.1:0-7618 GCA_050733555.1 Gemmatimonadaceae bacterium
TGCTGCTCAACCTGTTGTCGAATGCGTCGAAGTTCACCGAGCAGGGCACCATCACGCTCGCGGCGCGCCGCGAGAGGCGTGAGGTCATTCTCGAGGTGAGCGATACCGGCATCGGGATGACGCCGGAGCAGATGGGAAAGCTGTTCGAGCCGTTCTCGCAGGCGGAGACGTCCACGAGCAAGAAGTATGGCGGCACGGGGCTGGGGCTCGCGATCACGCGGCGATTCTGCGGGCTCATGGGGGGCGATGTGACGGTGACGAGCGAGCCGGGGCGCGGTACCACGTTCACCGCGCGGCTGCCGGTGGATGTCGGGGAGCCAGGCGCCGCGCCGGTTGCCGCGGCGCCGGAAGACATACCTGTCGCGCCCGCCCACCGCGGAGCCGGCACGGTGCTCGTGATTGACGACGATCCGGCGGCGCGTGCGATCACGCGACGTGTACTCGAGCGCGAAGGCTACGTGGTGGAGGAGGCCGCGGATGGCCAGACGGGGCTGCGCATGGCGAAGGCGCTGCACCCGGATCTCATCACGCTGGACGTGCTCATGCCGGTGATGGATGGGTGGGCCGTGCTCACGCGCATCAAGGCGGACCCGGCGCTCGTGCACACGCCGGTGATCCTGCAGACGATCGTCGAGGACCGGAACATGGGCTTCACGCTCGGCGCGGCGGAGTACCTCACGAAGCCCATTGACCGGAAACGGCTCGCCGCGCTCGTGAAGCGGTACGTCGCGAGTGAAGCCATGGGACCGGTGCTCGTGGTGGAAGACGATCAGCCCACGCGTACACTGCTCGCACGCGAGCTGGGCAAGGCCGGCTGGACGGTTGCGGAGGCGGAAAACGGCCGCGTGGCGCTCGAGCGGATCGCGGAGTCGCGTCCCGCGCTCGTGCTGCTGGATCTCATGATGCCGGAGATGGACGGCTTCGAGTTTCTTGACGTGCTGCGCCAGGATGACGCGGGCCGCGACATTCCCGTCGTCGTCATCACCGCCAAGACGGTGACGGCTGAAGACCGGCGCCGGCTGAATGGCGGCGTGGAGCGCGTGCTGCTCAAGCGCGCGCTGGACGCCGATGCGCTGCTCACGGAAGTGCGGGCAGTGGTGGGGGCGCGGTGACACGGACCACGATCGCCGGCCACACCGGCGAATATGCGCGGCGGGAGCCGCCCAGTGGCGGCCACCGCGAGGCGGCTCTCCTTCGCCTGAGCACGACCATCGCGGCGGCGGAGAGCGAGGAGGCCATCTGCAAGGCGGTCGCCGGCGGACTGCAGGGCGCCGCGCTCGGTTTTGATTTTGTCGCGGTGCTCCTGGTGGACGAGGCGACTGGAGACCGCGTGCTCACTGCAAGCAGCGGTTGGGAGGGGGCGCCGGCGGGACTCCGCGTGAAGCCCGGGCAGGGATTGAGCGAGCTTCCACTCCTCGATGGCCGGCTCCACTACACGCCGCAGGTCACGCACGATACGCGCTATCTCCCCACGCGCAACGAGGGCTCCGAAGTTGACGTGCCGCTCCTCGTCAACAGGAAGCTGGTGGGAGTGCTGGTGGTTGAAAGCAACCGGCACCACGCGTTCGGCCCCGACGATTTCGAGGTGCTGCGTGCCGCGGCGAACCAGGCCGGCATCGCGATTGGCGGGACGCGCCTGCTGGCATCCGAGCGGCAGCGCGCGGACGAACAGGAAGCGCTGCGCGCCACCATGGCGGATCTTTCCGCGAGACTGGAGCTGTCGGATCTCCTGCAGGCGGTGCTCGAGCGCGCGGTGCAACTGCTGCACGTGAGTCACGGTGAGCTGGCCACGTATGACCGCGACCGGGAGGAGCTGGAGATCGTCGCCAGCTTCAACGTTGGCAAGAGCGACACCACGGGCACCCGCATGCGCGTGGGTGAGGGGGCCATGGGCCACGTGGCGCTCACGCGCGAACCGCTCATCATTCCCGACTACCAGCAGTGGGCGTCGCGATCGGACCAGTACGCGCAGGTCGAGTTCCACGCCGTGATGGTGGCGCCGCTGCTCATGGGGCGGCAGCTCGTTGGCGCCATTGCATTCATGGACAAGGATCCCGCGCGGCGTTTCGGGCAGAACGACCTGCGCCTGCTCGATCTCTTCGCGCCACAGGCATCGGTCGCGATAGAAAACGCCCGCCTGTTCGCCGTCGAACGCCAGCGTGCCGAGGAGCAGCAGGCGTTGCTCGACACCATGAAGGACCTGGCCGGGCAGCTCGAACTCTCGAAGGTGCTGCACCGTGTGCTGGAACGGGCGGTGGGGCTGCTCGACGTGACGGGTGGGGAACTGGCCACGTACGATGAAGCCGGGGGCGATCTGGTCATCGTGGCGAGCCACAACATGGGCACGAATGCACTTGGCAATCATATCGCCATGGGCGACGGTGCCATGGGGCGGGCGGCGGAGACGCGGCAGTCGCTGATCATCCCGCGCTATCAGGAGTGGGAGGGCCGCTCGTCGCAATACACGCAGAGCACCGTTCAGTCGGTGATGGCCGCGCCACTGCTCATCGGAACGCGGCTCGTGGGCACGATCGCGAGCGTGCACTCCGACTCCACCCGCGAGCTGGGGCCCGGGGATTTGCGCCTGCTGGAGCTGTTCGCGCCCGAGGCGGCCATCGCCATCGAGAATGCGCGCCTCTTCACACAGGCCCAGCATCAGCAGCAGTACTTCGCCGAACTGGTGGCGAACAGTCCGGTGGCCATCGTGACGCTCGACACCAGTCACACGGTCGTGTCGTGCAACCCGGCGTTCCTGGAGCTTTACGGATATGCGGAGAGCGAAGTCGTCGGATACCATCTCGACGATCTGATCACGACGCCCGAGAGCCGCGCGCAGGCGACGCAGTACACGGAACAGGCGCTGCACCTTCAGCCGGTTCGCGCCATTGCGCAGCGCCGCCGCAAGGATGGCACGCTGGTGGATGTCGAAGTACTGGGCGTGCCCGTCGTGGTGGATGGCGCGCTCGTGGGGATGATGGGCCTGTACCACGACATCAGCGAGCTGCTGCGGGCACGCCGCGCGGCAGAGGCGGCCAACGCGGCCAAGAGCCAGTTCCTGGCGAGCATGAGTCACGAGCTGCGCACACCGCTCAACGCCATCATCGGCTACAGCGAGATGCTCGAGGAGGAAGCCGGAGAGCGCGGTCAGCCGGAGTCCATAGCCGACCTGCAGAAGATCCGCTCCGCGGGTCGTCATCTGCTGGCGCTCATCAACGATGTGCTCGATCTGTCCAAGATCGAGGCGGGCAAGATGGAGCTGCACCTGGAGACGTTCGAACTGCGGCCGGCCATCGATGCGGTGGCCGCCACGGTGGCGCCGCTCATCGAGAAGAATCGGAACGAACTGCGATTGGAGCTGGCGGACGATCTGGGCGCCGTTCGCGCCGACGTGACGCGCGTGCGGCAGGTGCTGTTCAACCTGCTCTCGAATGCCAGCAAGTTCACCGAGCGCGGGACCATCACGCTGCGCGCCGCACGCACCCATGCGCCGGCCGGTGACGCGGTGACGTTCACCGTTCAGGACACCGGCATTGGCATGACGGATGAACAGATGGGCCGGCTCTTCCAGGCGTTCTCGCAGGCCGAGGCCTCCACGGCCAGCAAGTACGGCGGCACCGGCCTCGGTCTCGCCATCAGCAAGATGTTCTGTGAGATGATGGGCGGGTCCGTCACGGTACGCAGCACGCCGGGCGCGGGCACCGCGTTCACCGTGCAGCTGCCAGCGGAGGTCCGTGAGCGGCCCGCGGATGGAGATGTGGCGCCGGCGCCTGTCGTCGCGCGCACGGGAGCCAGTGCGGGCACGGTGCTCGTGATCGACGATGATCCCGCGACACGGCAGCTCCTGGTACGTATGCTGGTGAAGGAACAGTTCCGGGTGCTCGAGGCGTCTGGTGGAGAGGAGGGGCTGGCGTTGGCGCAGGCGGAACATCCCGATGTGATCACGCTCGACGTGCTGATGCCGGGGCTGGACGGGTGGGGAGTGCTGGCCGTGCTCAAGAATGATCCGGCTCTCGCGGCAATTCCGGTCGTGATGCTCACGATCACGGATGAGCGCGATCTTGGATTTTCACTCGGCGCCGCGGAATATCTGACCAAGCCGATCGAGCGCGCGCAGTTGAGTGCGGTGCTGGCGCGCTACCGGCGCGCGCCGGGCGCCGGCGTGCTGATCGTGGAAGACGACGTGCCGACCCGGGCGATGCTAAGACGGTCGCTCGAGCGGGAAGGCTGGACAGTTTCGGAAGCAGCCAACGGGCGTGCGGGTCTCGAGCGTGTGATGGCCGATTCGCCATCGCTGGTGCTGCTCGATCTCATGATGCCGGAGATGGATGGCTTCGAATTCCTCGACGGACTGCGATCCCATCCGCCCGACGCCGCGCCGGCCGTCGTGGTGATCACCGCCAAGGATCTCACGGATGACGACCGCCGGCGGCTCAAGGGCGGCGTTGCGCGCGTCGTGCAGAAAGGACCCCGCAGTCGCGAGGAGCTCGTGGCCGAAGTGAAGCATGTCGTCTCCCTCGTTCCGGGTCGGGGCGCGTGACCGAACGCGCACAGGCCGACGCCTTCCAGCCGGGTGCCATGCGATCCGCGTTGCTCCGGCTCAGCACGCGAATCGCCGAATCGCTCGATGAGGAGAGCATCTGCCACGACGTGGTCGAGGGTCTCCTGCATCCGGTGTTCGGATTCGATGGCGCGGGGATCTATCTGGCGGGCAGCGAGACGTTCGAGCCGGCGCTGAAGGCCACCGCGGGCCGGTTCGGCGCGGACCCGACGCAGACATCGGAACTGCGCATGCCGTTGCGCGCTGGTCAGAGCGCGATCGGCGAGCTGGTCGCGCAGCACGACCGGAACGGGGCATTCAGTCAGGGTGATCTCGAGATTCTGGCGGCGGCCGCTACGCAGGCGAGCACCGCGATCGGTCGCGTGCGTCTGCTTGCCGCCGAACGGCGTCGCACATCCGAGCAGCGTGCGCTGCTCGATACGCTCGCGGACCTGTCGAGCGAGCTGCAACTCGACACGTTGCTCGAAGCGGTGCTCCATCGCGCCGTGGCGCTTCTTGGGGTCACGGGCGGCGAGCTTGCCGTGTACGACGAGGATCTCGACGAACTGGTGATCGTCGCCGCGCAGGGCATCGGCAAGGCGTCAATCGGAACGCGCATGCGCCGCGGCGAAGGTGGAATGGGTCACGTCGCCACCACGCACGAGCCGCTCATCATCCCCAACTACCAGCAATGGGCAGGGCGTTCGGGCCAGTACACGCACAGCACGGTGCAGGCCGTTGCCGTCGTGCCGCTGCTGGTTGGTGCGCGGCTGGTGGGCGCCATAGCCGCCGTGCACTCGGATCCGACCCGGAAGCTGGGAGAGAGCGACCTTCGCCTGCTCAATCTGTTCGCCGCGCAGGCGGCGATCGCCATCGAGAATGCGCGCCTCTACTCGGCCGAGCGCGATCGCGCCACCGAGCAACAGGCCTTGCTGGATACGCTCGCCGACCTGTCGGGAGAGCTGGAACTCTCGCGGGTGCTCGAGGCCGTGCTGGAGCGGGCGACGACGCTGCTCGACGTCACAGGAGGAGAGCTCGCGATTTACGAGGAGTCCACGAAGGAGCTGGTCATCCTGGCGAGCAATCTGCCGGTGAGTGCGGTTGGTACCCGGATGCGGATCGGTGAGGGCGCCATGGGGCACGTGGCCGAAACGCACACCCCCATGGTCATCCCGCGCTATCAGGAATGGGAAGGTCGCTCGGATCGCTACACCGAGAGCACGATCCAGGCGGTCATGGCGGCGCCGCTCCTCATCGGCAACCGGCTCGTGGGAGCCATTGCCAGTGTGCATTCCGATCCGACACGTCACTTTGGTGATCGCGAACTGCGCCGGCTTACGATGTTCGCGCCGCAGGCCGCCATCGCGATTGAAAATGCGAGGCTCTTCACGGCCGAACATCGCCGCGCCGAGGAACAGGTGGCCCTGCTGGATACGCTGACCGATCTGGCGGGGGAGCTGGAACTCTCCAAGGCACTCGAGCGGGTGTTGGGGCGAGCGGTGTCACTCCTGGGCGTGACGGGCGGCGAGCTCGCGACCTGGGATGAGTCCCGACAGGAACTGGTCGTGGTCGCGAGCCAGAACATGGGGACGAGCGCCGTGGGTGCCCGCATGGCCGTTGGCGAGGGCGCCATGGGGCACGTGGCCCGGACGCACGCGCCGCTCATCATTCCCAGCTATCAGGAGTGGACAGGTCGTTCCGATCAGTACGCGCACAGCTCCGTTCAGGCCGTGATGGCCGCGCCGCTCCTCATTGGCACGCGGCTCGTGGGCGTCATTGCCAGCGTGCATTCGGATCCCACCCGGATCTTCGGTCCCGAGGATCTCCGGCTGCTGCAGCTCTTCGCGCCGCAGGCGGCCATCGCGATTGAAAACGCGCGGCTGTTCGCCGCATCGCAGCGGTACTTCGAAGCGCTCGTGCGCAACAATCCTGTCGCCATTGTCAATCTCGACTTGAAGGACACGATCACATCCTGCAATCCGGCGTTCGAGAAGCTGTTCGGCTATGCGGAGTCGGACGTGACCGGCCGGAATCTCGACGAGCTGCTGACCACCGCCGAGACGCTCGAGGAAGCGCGCGCGTACACGAGGGAGGCAACGGCCGGACGGAATTCCACCGGCATTGGACGGAGACGGTGCCGGGACGGGAGGCTGGTGGAGGTGGAGATTTCGTCCATTCCCGTCATGGTGGCGGGCGAACGGGTGGGGATGATGGCGCTCTACCACGACATCACCGAGCTGCTCATGGCGCGCCACGAGGCGGAGGCGGCCAATTCGGCCAAGAGCCAGTTCCTGGCGAGCATGAGTCACGAGCTGCGCACACCGCTCAACGCCATCATCGGCTACAGCGAGATGCTCGAGGAGGAGGCGCAGGAGCGCGGTCACGTGGACTACGTGCCGGATCTGCAGAAGGTGCGGGCGGCCGGCCGGCATCTGCTGGCGCTCATCAACGATGTGCTCGACCTGTCCAAGATCGAGGCGGGCAAGCTCGAGCTCTACATCGAATCGTTCGACCTCCGAGCCGCCGTGGAGGATGTCGCGACCACGATCCGGCCGCTCGTCGACAAGAACGGGAACAGGCTGGTCATTGACGCTCCCGCCGACCTTGGCGTGATGCGTTCCGATCTCACGCGCGTGCGGCAGATCCTGCTGAATCTGCTGTCGAACGCGTGCAAGTTCACCGAGCATGGCACGATCACGCTCGCGGTCGCACGCCGGAGTGGCGATGTCGAGTTCCGGGTAAGCGACTCCGGCATTGGCATGACGCCGGATCAGTTGAGCCGGCTCTTCCAGGCCTTTGCGCAGGCCGAAGCCTCGACGAGCAAGAAGTACGGCGGCACGGGGCTCGGGCTGGCGATCACCCGGCGATTCTGCGAGTTGATGGGCGGCACGGTGTCCGTGACCAGCGAGCCCGGGCGTGGCTCCACCTTCCTGGTACGGCTGCCCGTCAGCGCGGGCGAGCAGGCGGAAAGTCCCGCGTCCGGGAAGAACGGTGCGACATCCGGACTGGTGCTCGTCATTGACGACGATCCTGCGGTTCGCGCGATCACCCGGCGCGTGCTTTCGCACGAAGGGTACGATG
>JBOHTE010000765.1:0-1769 GCA_050733555.1 Gemmatimonadaceae bacterium
ACCGAGACCTACGCCTATTCGGATCCATGTAGGTCAGGTCGGCCGTGCACGCCCGAGGAGTTCCTGCAAGTTGTCACTGGACTCACGCAACGGACCGCGCCGTGCTCTCCGATCACGGAGGCTACAAGGACTATCGCTGTGTTGTCTCTCACCGCCTGATGCGAAGCCGGGCAGGGAGTCCTCGACAACGCTCCCTGCCCGAACGCAGCGTCGGTCGCCAACCTGCCATCCTCCTACTTCTTCACCTCGAAATTCTTCACGCTGGCGGACGCGCCGTTCAGCGAGATGTCCACCTTGTACTGCCCCGCCGGCCATGCGCTTTTCTTCGTGATGTGGAACTCCGTGGTCGCGGGGCCGGTCGGCGTGATGCTCTTCGACGCCGAGTCGATCACGGTCTCCTTCGTGCCCTGCACGAACGACCACTTGGCGGACAGGGTGCCGGTCGCGGCGCCCTCGGTGTTCACTGCGGCGTAGATCGTATCCCGCAGCCCGAACGTCGTCGTGGGCCCAGTGACCTTCTTGTCGGCGCCAAGGGACTTGCCGAGGTCCACACTGGCCACGGACAGCGTGGGCGCTGCGGCCGGTGCCATGGACGTGGTGTCATTGGCGGCGGCAACCGCCGTCGTGTCGGCGGCCGACGCGGCCTGATTCTTCTTGCATGCCGCCAGCGACAGGGCGGCCAGCGTCACCGCGAGCGCGGTGATCGTCGTCTTTCGTGCGTACATGATGATGGTCTCCTGTCCGCTCACGCGGCCGGAATCTTGAGGACCTGGCCTACACGGATCAGGTCGGGGTTCTTGATGCTGTCCTTGTTGGCGTCCCAGATCTTCTTCCACTTCATCTCGTCGCCGTAGAACTTGTGCGAGATCTTTCGCATGGTGTCGCCCGGCGCCACGGTGTAACTCTGCTCTGCGGGGGCCTTCGCATCCGGCGCGGTGGACGAACTGCCACCCTGCACGTCGGAGAAGTCCGGTGTTGGATCGTCTGGCATGATCGGTTCCTCCACTCAGTCTGACAGCACGAAGGTGACCTTCAGGTCCACGCGGTACGTCGCGACCTTGCCGTCCGCGACTTCCACCTTCATTCCCTTCACCCACGCTCCCTTGACGTTCTTCAGCGTCTTGTTGGCGCGGGCCACTCCCTTCGCGATCGCGTCGTCGAATCCCTTGGGGGACTGCGACGTGATTTCGGTCACCTTCGCGACTGACATGGCTGGTCCTCCGTGAGGTTGAGGCCGTCAGGCGACGGCCAACCATGACATGTATGCATCATTGGTGCCGTTCCAGCGCGAGAGCGATTTGCCGGATGCACTCCGCGCTGGTCACCACGCGCGCCAGGTCGTCCGGTTGGGTGGCCCGGCTCAGCGCCACGCCGGTCGCGCGATAGCGCATCGCGCTCTCCTCGCGCACCGCACCGCGCACGTGGACCTCGCGGACGCCGGTCGCCGCGACGATCTCCATCGCGTTATCCTCGGTAATGCCGCCGCCGGCCAGAATGGTCACGCGGTTACCGGCGTCGCGAACCAGTGACGCCAGCACCGGAATCCCCGCGCGTGCCGATGCGGCACCGCCTGACGTGAGCACGAGCTCGATCCCCGTGCGCTTGAGCGCCGCGAGCGATTCCACTGGATCGCGCGTCATGTCGAACGCCCGGTGAAACGTCACGCGCAGCGGGTGCGCATGCTCCGCGAGCGCCGTCGTCACCTGCTCATCGATCGCCCCGTCGGCGCGCAGTGCGCCCAGCACCACGCCGTCCGCGCCCGAGCGCTT
>JBOHTE010000766.1:0-3229 GCA_050733555.1 Gemmatimonadaceae bacterium
GTCCCTGCTCGAACCGAAGACTCCCAAGTTCGCGATCCTGGGCAACTGGGAGCACGCCTGCCGGGTGGATCTGCACGCCCTGGCGCGGGTGTATGCGGCGGCGAACTGTCGCCTGCTCATCAATGAAACGGCCGTCTACTCCCGGGGCACCAGCCAAATACTCATTACCGGCCTGGATGATCTCCTGGAAGGACGGGCGAGCGTGGCCAGCGCGCTCGCTGACATCGAGCCTCAGCCCAACCATTTGATTCTCGCGCACTGTCCGGTGCACCGCGATGTCCTGCGCGCCGTGCGAGCCGAATCCGGCAACAGATGGTCCGGGCTCAAGCCCCAGGACGCCGCCCTGTTCGAGCGCTTCTCGCCTACGTGCGTGCTCTCAGGACACACCCATGGGGGGCAGGTCAACCTCTTTGGCTTCGCGCCGTGGCGACCGCGCGGCAGCGGCCCGTACATCAGCGGGTGGTATCGGGATGTGGAGCCCCCGCTCTACGTGTCCCGGGGAATCGGAACGGTGGATTTGCCCATCCGTATAGGCGCAGCGCCGGAAGTCGCTCGCTTCGAGTGGATGCTGGCCTGGTCCGGATTGAGCTAAACCAATGTATAGGAGCGAATTAATCATTCTGACTGGCCACTCAGCCAGTTCCTGAATCTGCGGCCGACTGACCCTGTTTCGGCGTCTCTGGCGGGCGTATGGTTCGGTCGATTCAGCACAGGCTGAGTCGGGACTTCACTGGCAGTCCCGCGGCTAACGGTGGTCGCGGATTCAAACAACGGCGTGATCGCGAGGTCCCAAGAGGACCAGCGACAAAGGCAAACCCGGCGAAAGCCGGGGACGCAAAGCTTCGAGGCTACAGCGCGAGTCCAGCGCCAGGCCAGTCGAGCCGCCGAACGGACCCTCTTTCCCCTCGTGCCATGCAGCATCCCCTCGGCCGACTTGCGTCGGTGCGCCGCCTCGTGTGGGCTGCCATCGCAGCCCCTGCAATCATCTCCCTCACCATTGCCTGCAACGACTCACCGCTCGACCCCTCCGCACCCAGTGCCGTGGATGTGACGCCCAACGCGTCGCTCACGGGCGCATTGAGCGGGGGGACGGTCTCGCTCGCTCCGCAACTTATTTCCAGCAAGTGCATGACGGTGAACGGCAGCGTCTCCAAGGCCGGGACGGCAACCGTACTGAAGAGCTGCGCCGGCACCTCGACGCAGAAGTTTGTGTGGACGACGGATGGCCACCTCAAGGTCGGAAGCCTGTGTGTCGTGGACGGCAGCGGCAGAGGCCGCGATCTCGACCCGGCGGTCATCTGGACCTGCTCGAATGAGCCGTATCAGAAGTGGACGCCCACGTCCAGTGGTGCGATCAAGGGAATGAACGGCAAGTGCCTGGACGTGAGAGGATCGAACACCGCTGACGGCACGCCCCTGATTCTCTATACATGCCACGGTGGTCCGAACCAGACGTGGAGCACGGCCGGAGGCAGCGCCTCGACGCCGACCACCACGTCGCCCACCAGTCCGACGTCTACGTCGCCCACGAGTCCGACGTCGCCGACATCTCCTCCGTCATCCACGACACCCACCTCGCCAACCGCTCCCGCAGGCTCGATCGTCCTGACGGCGGGCCAGAACATCCAGTCCGCGGTCAATGCGCACGCGGCGGGGGCGACCTTCTATCTCCAGGCAGGCACCTACCACCAGCAGAGTGTCATCCCCAAGGATGGCATGACCTTCATCGGCGAGACCGGCGCCATCCTCGATGGGGACAACACGACCGCGAAGGCGTTCTCCGGCAAGGCGAGCCACGTGACCATCAATCACCTCGTCGTGCAGCACTACAACACACCGCTGCAGGCCGGCGCGATCCAGGGCGACTGGAACGTGTCCACCGGCTGGGTCGTGGAGAACTCCGAGGTGCGCGAGAATCACGCGGCCGGGGTCTACATCACCGACAACATCATCGTCCGCAACAACTTCATTCACAACAACGGACAGATCGGGATCCTCGGCAAGGGCAACGGCGCATACCTCACCGGAAACGAAGTCTCCTACAACAACACCGGCGGCAACAACATTGACTGGGAAGCCGGTGGGATGAAGTTCCTGGAGAGCAGCAACGTTCAGTTCGTGAAGAACTACGTGCACAACAACTACGGTCCGGGCATCTGGTTCGACAGCAACAACCAGAACGCCGTGATCGATGGCAATCGCGTGGAGAACAACACCGGTGCCGGCATCTTCTACGAGATCAGCTACGGCGCCATCATCCGGAACAACACTGTCACGGCGAATGGTGGAACCGGCTCCATAGCTCGCGCGGGCATTCTCGTTTCGGCGTCGCCCAACGTGCAGGTGTACAGCAACACGCTGAGCGGGAACTCCAACGGCATCGTTGGGTTGCAGGCTGACCGCAGTTCCTCGCGTGCACTCTACGGCCCGTTCCTGGTGCAGAACCTCTCGGTGCACGACAACAAGGTCACGGCAACGCGCGGCGTCACCGGCCTCGTGGACCAGATGGGCGATGGCGGGATCTTCAACCGGAACAACCACTACGCGAGTGACACGTACTATCAGGGCTCGCTCAGCAAGCCGTTCATAGCTCGTGGCGGCTCCATGACGACCTTGCAGTGGAAGGCAGCCGGATTCGACCTGTCCGGACTCTTCAACTAGACGAAGCCGGCACTCGACGAACGGCTCAGCACCCGGGAGCCCGACGCAACAGGCGCCACTGCACATCAGTGCAGTGGCGCCTGTTGCGCATCGGGGGAGCCGATCTCGGCGAACATCGCTAGGCCTTCCCGTACGCCTCCGGATGCAGCCGCTTGCCCAGGAACCACGCCGGATTCCGCGCGTTCACCCACACGCGAAGGCCCTGCCGGTACATCTTGCGCAGTGCCCTCGATCGTGGCGCGAACTCATGTGCGATGATCTCGTTTTCCTCGATCAGTCGCGCACTGCCCGACGTGCTCGCGTTGCCGCCATGCTGGCGGAAGCGCGAGAGGGTGTAGTCAATCCGGTCGAAGGGCATGCGCGCCAGCGCGTTCGCGAACAACCGGTAGTCGCCCGAATAGCGGAAGTCCGGATCGAAGCCGCCGAGTGTGTCGAAGAGCTCGCGCGTCATGAACGTCGCCTGATGGTCGAAGCAGCTCCATCCGAGCGACGCGTACATGGCGGGTGTCATCCAGCGGGGTGGCGGGCGCGTGGTGCCAAGTGATTGGCCGTTTCCGTCAACCCAGAG
>JBOHTE010000767.1:0-1163 GCA_050733555.1 Gemmatimonadaceae bacterium
CGCCGCGCCTCCTCGCCCACGTAGGTGACGTTGCCGAAGCGCCGGCGCGCGGCGAGCTCGGCGTCGCGGCGGGAGAGCGATCCGCGGCCGGCGTGTTCGCGATGCCAGGCGTCGAGCTCCAGGTGGAACTGGATCTCCCGCTCCCGGTCGCGCGCCTGGCGCGAGCGGTGGAACAGCGCGCCGACGCGGTAGCGAATGCCGTCGAGGCGCGACATGCGTCAGGCGTTCCGCATCACACGCCTGACGGCGAGCGCGATGCGTTCGTATTCGGCTTTGCGTTCGCCGAGCTGCTTGCGTCCGCCGGCCGTGATGGTGTAGTAGCGCGCCTGGCGGCCGGTGGGCGTGGGGCCCCACCTGGACGTCACCCATCCTTTAACCTGGAGCCGCTCGAGGGCGGGATAGAGCGAGCCTTGCTCGACGGAAAGGACGTCCTGCGAGAGCCGCTCGATGTGCTGCGCGATGGCGTAGCCGTGCATGGGCGCCGCGCTCAGCGACTTGAGGATGAGCATTTCCAACGTACCAGCGCCGAGCGGCCCTCGGCCGCCGGTGGATTCGTCGCGGGGCATAGTCAGTCCACTACAGGTAGGTGAGGAGAATATGTAGCTGGCTACCCGTTGTGGCAAGGGCTGTCGGCGGCCGCTGCATCCTCCAGGTCAGCCCAATGCGCGGCCCAGCCTCGCACCGGCCCCGGCCAGCCCCGGCCGGTGACGCATCGGCGCGTGAGCCGCTGTCGGCTGGACGCGTCCGCCATGCGCTACGCCGCGAGTTGGGTCGATCAGTACAGGGCGTTCTGGGACGGCCAGCTTGCATCGCTCACCAGATACGTCGAACACCTGCCACCCTCTACACACAAGGAGCGCCCATGACGCAGGCCACCAGTCCTTCCCTGCGCCTTTCGCGCGTGATCCGGAGCGATCCCGACACGCTCTTCCGCGCTTGGACCGACCCGAAAATGCTCCAGCACTGGTGGCGGATGGACGGTCCGGGCTGGTCGTTCGCCGGCGCGTCGGTCGATCTGCGGGTGGGCGGCAGCTATCGCCTGACGATGACCGGCCCGGGAGGAGTCACGCATGTCGCGATTGGCGAATATCGCGTGATCGACAGGCCAACGCGGCTCGCATTCACTTGGGATTGGGAGGATGTCGCCAACCGCGTCGGCGACA
>JBOHTE010000768.1:0-1702 GCA_050733555.1 Gemmatimonadaceae bacterium
TGCGGCCGAAGAGCGCCGAGAGCTCGACCAGCGCGAGGTCGGGCAGCGGCAGCTCGAGCGAACGTGCGAGCTGTCCCACGATCAGTTCCGCCACGAGCGCCTTCGGGCCCTGGCCCGCGCCGCGAAACTTCGTGACGAAGAGCCCGCCCTCCGTATCAACGACGGCCGGGAGCGAGCCGCCCTCGCGGAGCGGCTGCACGTAGCGCGCCGCGGTGTACGTCGGCAGCGGGGACACGCGCTACTTCGCCGCCGGCGTGATCGGACGCTTCGCGGCTGCCGGCGTGATCGGACGCTTCGCGGCTGCCGGCGCGGTCGGACGCTTCGCGTCGGGCATGTTCGTCAACCGGAGCATCAGCACGGCGGCGCGCTTCGTCTTGATGGGCAGCGTGTGCAGGTCCGCTGTTTCCTTGTCCGTGTGATCGTCGTGGCCGGAGAGACCCAGGGCGTCGATGGCCATGGGCACCTCATTGGCGACGAACGAGACGTCGGCCGCTCCCGCGCGCGACGGGTCCACCGCCACGACCGGTCCGGTGCCGAGATCACGGCTGGCGCGATCGTACAGGGCGAGCAGCTTCCTGTTGCCCGCCGTGGGCGCCATGGGTGGATAGCCGGGCGCGAAGGTGATCTCCGCCGTCGTGTGCGGCAGATTCTTCCTGACGATGGCCTGCATGGCGCGTTGGGCCCGCGCGAGCTGCGCGGGGCTGAGCGTGCGCAGGTCACCCGCGACCTGCATCTGCTTCGCCACCACGTTGGACTTCCCGGCCGCGGTACCTGTCGTATGCGTGGAGTCGAGCGCGATCGCGGTGCCGCCGAGCGCGATGCCCGGGCTGAAGGTGAGATACGGCTCGCGCGAGAGCTGCTGGTAGAACTGGTCGAGCACGCGCGACGTTTCGTACACTGCGCCGGCGCCCACGTCCTTCGTGAAGATCTGCGAGGAATGCGCAGGCAGGCCGGTCGTCGTGAGCAGCCACTCCACGTCGCCGCGGCGCGAGATGACCGCCGTGCGCGGATCGCCCGCGCCGTCCTCGAACCCAAGCGCGGCCACCGCGCCCTTTGCCGCGTCCGTGAGCGCGTGCCGCGCCTCGGAGAGTGGCGCACCCGCGTCCTCCTCATCACCGTCGTACACTACCACGACGTGCATGGAGTCCAGGGCGCCGGCGTCGCGGAGCGCGCGGAGCGCGTAGAGCGCGATCACGTCGCCGCCCTTCATGTCGATCACGCCCGGGCCGCGCGCCGTGCTGTCGTCCAGCCGCTCGAATTTCTGGAACGGGCTGGCCGGATCGAATACGGTATCGAGGTGCCCGATGATCAGGATCTTGGGACCGGGGCCGGGGTGTTCCGCCACGAGATGCCCCGCGCGGTGAAACGCCGCGCCGTCCACCCAGTGCGTGGTGAAGCCAAGCGAATCGAACTGCGCACTGAGGATGTCGCCAACCTGCCGCACGCCGGCAAAATTCGTCGTCCCGCTGTTGATGTTGACGAGCCGGATGAGCAACGCGAGCGCATCCGCGTTGTGCGCATCGACGGAGCGCACTACGGCGCGTTCAGTGGGCGACAGGGAGCCGGGGGCAGATGCCTGGGCTAGAGTGGTCGCGGGCGCGATGCCCAGTGCGGCCGTGAGCAGCACCGCGCGAAGGGGGAAGAGAGGCATGGTGGAAATGTATGACTGCCGGGAAGCGGTGGCCGAGCCGAAGGCCCGGCC
>JBOHTE010000769.1:0-4350 GCA_050733555.1 Gemmatimonadaceae bacterium
ATTCCCCCCAACTCCCCCGTCGCCTCCTTGACGGCCTTCGTCGCGGCATCGAAGCGCGAGGCCAGATCCGCGATCTCCCGCTCGGTCAGCGCACGATCCCCCGTCCGGATCGCCTCTCCCACCGACGGAAAGATCATGTCGGCGTAGCCGTTGTTCTCGTCCGACGCGTAAATGAGGTTCCGGTACCAGGGGCGGGTCCGCAGTCCCTTCGTGCGCGTGAGCGACCGCTCCACCTTGAGTAGTGCACCGTTCACGCGGGTCAGCGTCGCGCGCGGCGGAGCGCCCTTCGCCAGCAACGCATCGCGAGCCGTGTCGAAGGTCGTGGCCGCCTGCTCCATGCGATCGATGGCCGATGCCAGTGGCGCGGTCATGCTCGTATCGCTCCACCCCGCCTTGGCCAGCGCCTTGTGCATGTCCGGCAGATAGCCGCGCATCGTGCGCGCGAACTCCACGTAGTCATAGGGCAGAATGTCGGCGTTGGCGAGCCGCAGGACCATCGCCGCGCCTATACGGGCCGCGGCGGCGTGATAGGCGTATGTGGGGTCGCCGAACTTCGCCATCCAGTGGTACGAATCGTAGAACGAGTGATACACGCCCGCCGGGCCGCCAAAGCCCCACTCGGCGATCGGAATCCCGAGATGATTATAGAACGGGGCAAAGTCGCTGCCACCGCCCGGATTTCCCATGCGCGGCTCCGCCGTATCGGGCAGCGATCCGCGTGCGCGCCACACGTCGTACACGGACCCCTTGCCGCTCGGATCAGCGACGAGCTTCGCCACGTCACGAAGCGTACCGCGCAGCGATGGCGAACCGCCGCCGCCGAAGTTCGGCCCCTGCGCCGCCACGTCCTGGTTGAGGTACGCCACGGCACCGCGCATGAGACGCAGCGTGTCATCCTCCACGTACTCCGTGGAACCCAGCAGCCCCCACTCTTCGGCGTCCCACGTGGCGAAGATGATCGTGCGACGCGGCCGATGCCCCGCCTTGAGCTCCTCAGCCACCGCGCGCGCTGCCTCCATCACGCTGACCGTGCCGCTCACGTTGTCCGCCGTACCGGGGCCCCACGCATCGCGGTGCCCGCCGATGATCACCAGCTCATCCGGGAACTCGCTTCCGCGCACGATGCCGAACGTGTCCCAGATCTGCTTGATCGCCGCCGTCGCGGTGTCGGACTGCACGATGAGGTGCGCCGCGACCGGACCCGGACCGGCGTGATAGTGAAACGGCAGTCCGCCCTGCCACGATGATGGCACGTTGCTGCCGCGCAGGCCCGCGAGCAGTTTGGACGCATTGCCGTACGACATGGGAAGCACGGGAATGTGGGACACCGGCAGTGAATCCACGGGCAGTCGCTTCACTCCCGGAACGCTGGCATAGCCCGGCGTCGACGGATCACCGTCGGGATTCAGAATGCTGCCGCGCTGCACACCCTGTGATGGCCGCATTGGCCCTTCCGGATAGACGTCGCCGCGTACGAAGCCATCGTCCTGCGGGTCGCTGTAGATGATGAGCCCCACCGCGCCATGCTTCTCCGCCTCGCGCGCCTTGATGCCCCGATACGACCGGCCGTATCGCGCGATGGCGATCTTGCCCTTCACCGACACGTGCATGGAGTCGAGCTGCGCGTAGTCCTCGATGAGCCCGTAGTTGACATAGACCACCGGTGCAGTCACGTCGCCCGTGCCGCTGTATCCGTTCGCAATCACCGCTTCGTGCGCCGTCCACGATGTCGTGTCCTCCGGCACGGAGCCCTCGGCGAGGTTGAGCGCGAACGTATCGGGCGCCACGCGCCACGCCTGCAGCGTGGTGGTGTGCGGCATCCAGACGTCGTACGTACGAACTTCCGTGGGTAGCCCCCACTGCTTCATGTCGTTGATGACGATGTCACGTGTGCGCGCCTGTGCAGGCGTGCCGGCGACATGGATTTCGCTCGAGAGCGTGCGCGAGAGCGCGCGGGCGCGACCGGTATCAGGACGCTGGATCGTGGCCTGCTCGAGCGCGCGCTCCTGTTGCGCGGCCTGCGGAGAGTAGCCGGGGGGCGCGGTTTGCGGGTCTTGCGCGGACAGGATGGCAACGGAAGACAGCAACGCCGGAATCACGAGTCGGGAAATCATCTGCAGTGCGGTGGAAGGAAAGGGAGAGGAAGGACGTTCGTATCGTTGGATTCCTGCTGTTGGCATTGTGCGAACGGAACAGGCGAGCGGACGACGCATTCACATGTGAATCGCATCGCGCACTCCGGTGATGATGAACTGCGTGGCGACGGCCGCGAGCAGCAGCCCCATGATCCGTGTCATCACGCGAATGCCGGTCTGGCCAAGGACCACGACCAATCGTTCGCCGGCGCGCAGCGACAGCCATGCCAGGAACGCCGTCAGCACCACGGACAGGTACACGACCACGTGCTGGCCGATCGTCCGCGCCTGGCCGGCAAGCACCATCACGGTGGAAATGGCGCCGGGGCCGGCGAGCATCGGCATGGCCAGCGGAGTGATCGCGACATCCTCTTTCACCTGCCCCTCCGCAATCTCCTCGCTGCTCTCCTGCGTCGTGCGATTGCCGCGCAGCATGTCGAGCGCCACGAACCAGAGAATGAGCCCACCGGCAATGCGGAACGCCGGGAGCGTGATGCCGAACACGCGGAAGATGAGCCGCCCCGCGATGCCGAAGACGACGAGCAGAATCGTGGCGGCAATGCAGGCACGCATGGCGGTGCGGCGCCGCTGTTCGGGCGTCTCATCCTGCGTAATCGCCAGATACGTCGGGATGAGCGCCACCGGGTCCACGATGAACAGGATGGACGTGAACGTGATGAGCGCGAACTGCATGAAGTCGGGCACGCGTCAGCGCTCGTCCTGCTCGTCGAGCAGCGCCGCCAGCGCGTCGCACAGACGGGCATCCCGGTTGGGACCGGCGGGCACGGCCGCCGCCACGTGCGAGAACTGCACCAGCATCTCGTCTTCGAGAAACGGCGCGGTATGGCGCACGCCCACATTCTGGAGTGCCTGTTCCGCCACGCTGCGCAGCAGCGCCATGACGCACGGCGAGAGATCCGCGAGCACCTGTGACTTCGCGATGGGTGGCGGAGCGGGATCACGGCGACGGCGCGGCGCATTCCGGAGCGCGGACAGCGCGGCCAGCGTCACGATCACCGAACCGGGCGTATGCTCCTGCACCATGCTGACCACGCCTCGGCGTTTGAGCAGCGCGAGACGTTTCCGCACTGCTTCACGCACGACGGCCACGCCATCGACACTCTGATTGCCCCGTCCCGTGATGATCAGCACCTCGCTGATACGACTGGCCTGCTTCTCCCGCAGCCACCGCTCCGCGCGCTCCGCTGCCTGCTCGCCGGTCGGGAGCGAGGCGCGCAGGTTCAGCGTTCGCGAGTCGCCGAAGCGGGCCTCGTCGAAGGCGCGATTGACGGCGTGAAAGGGAGAGGGCACTGAATGGAAGCTGGTGGCTGGTGACTGGTGACTGGTGGCTGGTGGCTGACAGCCGCTCGCTGGGAGCGGTCGCCGCCCTCAGAACACCACGCCAATCGTGATCGGAATCATTTGGATATTGCCACTGGAACGGGTGGTGCCATGCACGCCGAAGATGTTGTGAAAGCGGCTCTCGACGAACATGGAGAAAGTGGTGAACTGGAAGCGTACGCCCGCGCCGGCGTTCACGCCGAACTTGGTGGACGAAGCGCTGAAGGTCTCCGTCGCACCGCTCCCCTGCCCAACTACCAGCGCGCCGCTGCCAGTGAGCGCCGGCGCCGGTGACGTGAGCTGGTTGCGAAAATTGTAGAGTCCCAGCCCGCCAATGAGATAGAACTTCGTGGGATTCGCCGGGGCAAACGTATAGATCGCGTTCAGGTCCCCCGAGATGACCCGGCTCTTGAAGGTGTCGCCGGAGTCGTCGTGCTTGTCGCCGAGCTGATGCCAGGCGGCGTCGAAGCGGAAGCTGAGCGGTACGATGGGGAATCCGAGCTCGACGAGCGCGCCCGCGTTCCAGCCGGCCGACGACACATTCTTGTAATCCCCCACGGGAACGGTGGCGCCACCGGTGATGCCGTAACGAACGGGGCTGCTGATCATCTCCTGCGCGACGACCGGCGCGCTGCACAGCGCAGCCGCGGCCGCGATGACGGTCATGGATGGAATGAACCGCATGAACCACCTCCCGGGGAATCGTGTTGACGTGGCTGAGTATAACGGGAGCGGAGCGCCTCGCACCACCACACGCGCGGGCACGTGCCACAAACGCGAACTGCCCCGCGGCAGCGCGGGGCAGTTCGTTCGTGCAGTGCGCTGCGCTTCGCTGCTAGAAGCGCACGCCGAAACGGATGGGGATCATCTTCGC
>JBOHTE010000770.1:0-2819 GCA_050733555.1 Gemmatimonadaceae bacterium
CCATCACTCCTCTCGCAGCGCCTCCAACGGAGAGACGCGCGCCGCGCGCGCGGCGGGAAGCCAGGCGGCCAGCGCGGCGCTCGCGCCCAGCACGGCAACGGCGAGCAGCACCGATGGAGCGTCGAAGAGGCCAATGCCGAATAGCTGGCTGCGCAGGAGCCGCGTGGCTAGCAGCGCCGCCGGCACTCCCACGAGTGCGCCGACCGCGACGAGCAGCAACGCTTCCCGCAGCACCATGCGCGTGACATCGCCCGCGCTCGCGCCGAGCGCGATGCGCAGTCCGAATTCACTCGTGCGACGCACGGTGGCGTAAGCCATCACGCCGTACAGGCCGAGCGCCGCGAGCACGAGCGCCAGCAGACCAAAGAACGTCACCACCTGCGCGACCAGTCGGTCCTGACTGATGGAATCACGAATGAGATTGGAGAGTGGATCCGCACTCAGCACGACGAGCGATGCATCCACGCCCTGCAGGGCGCGCCGCACCGGCACCACGAGCCGCGCGGGATCGCCGGTGGCGCGGACCTCCAGATAGAACGAGCCCGGCAGCTCCGACATCTGCACGGTGGGGAAGTACACGCGGCGGCTCGGCGGGTTGCGCACACTTTGCTCCTCGACATCTGCTACCACGCCGACGATGTCCCACGACGCGCTGTCGGTCTGGATGTGATGACCGATGGCGTTTCCCGAGGGAAAGTAGAAGCGCGCCATGGTTTCGTTCACGACGGCGACCTTGGACCCGGTTTCGTTGTCGCGAGCTTCGATGTCGCGGCCCTGAAGCAGGTGCGCACCAATGGTCCGGAAATATCCCGGCCCCACATCATCATAGGTCACCAGCGTGTCCGAGTCCGCACGCGCGAGGAAGCCCTCGACCTGGAGTGTGGTGCCCGACTCGGTGCCGCTGAAGATTCCGTTTTCCGAGAGTGATACCGCGGCGATTCCGGGCACGCGCGCCAGTCGCGTGGTGAGATCGCGCATGAGCGCCGCGAGGCGCGCGCCCGTGTACCCGCCTCGCTCCGCATCCACACTCGCAATCAGCAGGCGGTCACGCGACAGACCGACATCGGCATGTTCCAGACGCCGCGTACTGCGTACGAGCATTCCGGTGCCGACGAGCAGCAGGATGGACAGCGCCACCTGTGCCACGACCAGCAGCTTGCCGAGCGCGATGCGCCCGGGCCGGCCCGCCGAACCGGCGACACTGCGCCCCTGGGTGCGTAGCGCCGCGCCCAGCTCCACGCGCGTCGCGCGCAGCGCGGGCGCCACGCCAAAGAGCAATGCGGTGACGAGTGACAGCACCCCGGTGAATGCCAGAATGCGTCCGTCGAGATGCACGTCCAGCGGAATGGGAGACGACCCGCCGCCCGCCAGCCGCAGAAGCGCGAGACTTCCCCACCACGCCACGAGCAGTCCCAGTGCGCCACCGGCCGCCGCGATCAGCATGCTCTCGGTAATGAGCTGCTGCACCAGCCGCAGGCGTCCCGCGCCCAGCGCCATGCGCACGCTCATCTCGCGTCCCCGCGCCGTCGCTCGCGCGAGCATCAGGTTCGCCACGTTGGCGCACACCACGAGCAGCACGAGTCCCACTGCCACCATGAGCGTGAACAGCGCGGGCGCGTACGCGGCGCGGTAGTACGAGAACCCCCGGTCTCCCGGCTCGACCTGAACGGGCCTCTTGCGCATTCCCCGCTCGACACCGCCGACTTCGCTGGCGGATGCATGCGCAATGAGGGAGCGGCGTTCCAGCTCCACGAGCTGCGTTCTCGCCTGCTCCAGGGAGACGCCGGGCTTGAGGCGACCCATCAGCAGGAGCCAGCTCGTGGAGCGATCCTCGAGCCAGTTGCGATGCGGCATGATGACGGGCTGCATCATGAGCGGGATCCACAGCTCGGTCGACTGACCGACGATGTCACCGGTGAATCCTCGTGGCGCGACGCCCACGATGGTCAGCGGCGCGCCGTTGATCGTGAGCGAGCGGCCAATCGCCGAGCGCGCGCCCGCGAAGCGCTGCTGCCACCAGTCATAGCTGATGACGACGACGGGATCGGCACCCGGTGCCCTGTCCTCGCTGCCGGTGAAGGTGCGTCCGGCGACGGCGGGCACCTGCAACACGGAGAAGTAATTGCCCGAAACGAGGCGGGCGCGCGGGTGCTCCGGTTCGTCGCCCGTGGTGGCGCCGTCCGGAGCGTCCGCACCGTCCACGCCGTCTGCGCCGGGCACGCGTGCGACGCGTACATCCACGCGCCCCGTGCGGCCCGACGCGTAGAGTCCAGACAGGACGTGATTGCCATCGCGCAGGTCGGTGTAGAGCGGGTACGACGCGAGATCCGATCGAGGCGTGCCCCGCGAGAGCGAGCCGGTTCGCCGCGGATCGCCGATGGTGACCAGCTGCCCGGCCTGCGGCACGCCCAGCGTGCGCAGCAGCAGCGCATCGATGAGCGTGAAGGTCGCGGTGTTCGCGCCAATGCCAAGCGCGAGGATCACGACCATGGTGAGCGTGGCGGCCCTGTTGCTCCGCACGGTCCGCCAGGCGTAGCGTGCGTCCTGGCGCAGATCGGCCAGGCGATGTGCGCGCTCCGCTGCACGGGCCCGCGCGCGATCTATGGTCACGCATTCAGCGCGCACGTTCCTGGAATCGCCGAACTGTCGCTCCGCTTCCGCGCGGGCGGCGGCGGAATCGAGCCCCGCGTCCACGAGCTTCTTCGCGCGCATGGCGATGTGGAACTCGATCTCCTCGTTCACATCGCGCTCGGCGCGCCGGGCGCCCAGCTCGAGTCGGAAGCGGCGGGGCCGTGGTTCGTCCATCGTCAGGCCGGCGC
>JBOHTE010000771.1:0-4441 GCA_050733555.1 Gemmatimonadaceae bacterium
AGCGGATATTCCACGAGCCGGGACACGCGAGCTTCGTCGATCTCCCCGTGGTGATTGGCGGCCGGTAAGAAGCGCGTCGGAACATGGCGCGCGCATTTGCGTGACGGCTGACGCGCGCCTACTTCTCGGGCGAAGTCGTCTGTAGCTCCGGCGGAATCGTCCGAATCGCTTCGCCCTTCACGAGCGTGCGCTCGAAAAAGTCGCCGGTGGCGGCGAAGACGCGTACCCACGTGCGCCACAGCAGCGAGTCGTGCACCTCGTCGGGGAACACGGTCAGCTCGTACGGCACGTGGTGCTCGCGCAGCAGCGGAACGAGGTTGACGGTTTGTGAGAACGGGACGTTGCGGTCGTCGTCGGCCTGCAGGAGCAGCACCGGCGATGTCCACTTGTCCATCGACGCGACCGGTGATGCCTGACAGGCGATTTTCGCGGCCTCCGAAGCTCCTGCTCCCGCGCCGCCGCCGATGAACGTCGACCAGTCGTGCACGCCGGCGTAATCGACGCCCGCTTTGAAAATGTCCGAGTTGCGCGCCAGGCCGAGCGCGGTCAGATAGCCGCCGTAGGAACCGCCCCACAATCCGATCTTTCCCGGATCCACATACGGCAGCGCCTGAAGATATTTCGCGCCCGCCACGATGTCCTGATACTCCGACGCGCCGCGCGGGCCGCCCTGCGCGGGCTCGCGAAACTCGCGCCCATACAGAATGCCCAGCCGGTAGTTCACCGACAGTACCACGAACCCGCGACTCGCCAGATATTCGTTGGCGGCGTACATGTAGTTGTACGCATCCATCGGATGGAAGCCGAGCAGCATCTGTCGCGACGGCCCGCCGTGCATGAACACCAGCGCCGGGCTGCGTTGCGAGTGTTCACGCGGCACGAACAACTGGCCGTGAATCTCCAGTCCGTCGGGGCTCCTGAACACCACCTGCTGTGGCGTCACCAATTGGGCCGACGGATAATCGGCCGGCATCGCGCGCGCCGCGATCGGCTCACGTCCCTGCGTCGTGACGCGGTACGGCATTGCCGGCGTCGTCGCGGACGAGCCGAGGCAGACGACGGAGGCGCCGTCGCCCGTGGCCACCGGCGTCCATTCAATGGACTCGCCATGCGTGAGCGCCACCGGACCGGGATGATCCACGCCTACGCGCCAGATGTGCCGCCGATCGATGTCGCTTTCATTCGACGCATAGAGCAGCGCTTTCCTGTCGGCCGTGAGTGTCACGCCGCCCTGGAAGGAAAATTTCCCCGGTGTCAGCAGCACCGGCGTGCTCCCATCAGCCGCCATCGAATAGAGATGCACCCAACCGTCTTCCTGTGACGCGAACACGATGCGGTTGCCGGCGGCGAACTGAAACGCATAGCCTTCCCATTCATCGCCGGGATACGATCCATTCGCGTCAGGCGTGCTCTGCCAGATCTCGCCGGCCTTCCCGCTCGCCGCATCCCATACCCAGATGGTCCACGGCTGCGGGCGTCCGGACAGGAAGCTGCCGCCGCGACCGGTGAGGCGAATGAATGCCAGCTTCGAGCCGTCGGGCGACCAGCGGGGCAGCATGTCGTGAAATACGCTGGGGTCGACGTACGCGACGGTTGCGCTGCCGAACCGGTAGACGCCGATCAGCGCATGCGTGCCGCGATTGCTGACGAAGGCGATGGCCTTTCCGTCGGGCGACCAGCGCGGCTGGGAATTGTCGCCGCGAATGTAGGCGAGCTGTCGCGCCGCTTGCGCGCCCGAAATCGGCGCCAGCCACAGCTCGTGCCGTCCGCTCCAGACGGCGTAGCGGCCGTCGGGTGAAATCTGGATGTCTTCGCATCCCTCGAAGCCGCAATTCATGGTGCCCAGCAGCCGCGGCCTGCCGTTCGCCACGTCGGCCGCCCACACCTGCTGCTCGGGCCGATGCACGCTGCTCGTGGGATCGGCCACCTCCCCCTGGTCGTTCGTCTCGCTGCCCCGCGCGTAGACCACCGTGCTGCCGCTGGGCGTGAGGCGCAGGCTCGCGATGGGCATTCCGTCGTCGCCGGTGTAGTGCGTCACCTGCCGGCCGGTGAAAGCAGGTCCGTTGGCCACCCAGACGTTGCGCGACCCGCGCGCATCGAAGACCCAGGCCACGCGCTCGCCCCGCGCCGCGGCCGTGAGTCCGTACGGGAACGGATAGCTGAGCGCCTGCTCGAGCGTGAACCCGCGGCTCTGCGCGGGCAGCAGCGGCGGGAGCAACGCGAGCAGCCCGAGCAGCCCGAGCAGTGCCAGCAGCGCGAGTAACACCACGGGCGTCAGCATCGGCGCCCGCAGCGCCGCGGTTTGCCCTCGATCAGCAGCGTGTGCGGATTGCGTCATCGGTCCGTGGTCCTCCAGCTGTGAAACGGAGTGGTGCTCGGATGGCCTGGCGCCGCCAGCATCGTTGGTATACCAGGTGGTATACCATAATTCCGGCACGTGCGCAACATGCTGACTGTCACGCAGCCCGGCGCGACGCCAGCGCCGACACCTCCCGAACCACAGGGGCCCCGTACACGTACGCGATCCACGAGGTCAGACCGCTGCTCGTCAGGAGCAGGACGGTGGCGCCCAGGGCAAGAACCGTTGGCGGCCCGTCGTCGATCTGGCGCACGGTCGTAATGACCCTGACTCGCGTCTATCAACTTGCATCACATGCGACGTGAGCCGAGTTTTCCAACAGGGAACCGGGGTGCCAGCCGCATATCGTGTTGGCGAAAGCAGCAGTGCGCAAGCTCGAACGCTCGCAAGCGTCCCATCACGCCGAGGATCTTCCCATGGAAACGCGACCTGGAACGGATAGGCAACAGTGGCTGCGCGGCGTGCGCTGGTTTGCGCTCAGCGTCGCGATGCTCCTGGCAGTTGCCTGCAACGACTCCACGAACCCCAACGGCGCTGAGCTGACGAGTCGCCGCGCGCAGTGGGATGCGCAGCACATCGCCAACTACCAGTACGACTACCTGCTCACCGGATTCTTCATCAACTATGAAGGAAGGCCGATACGGATCGTGGTGCGCGACGGCATCGTGCAATCCGCTGTATTTATCGATGATGGCCTGCCACCCTCTGGACGAGCGAGTGACTGGCCAACCATCGACCAGCTCTTCGACCGTGCGGAAACGGCGAAGACCGGAGGCGCGCTCAGCCGGATCCGCTACGACTCGCGCTACGACTTCCCGACGCAGATCGACATTTCCGGCCCGCCCGACGCCGGTGGCTCTCTGTTCGCGACGAACTTCCAGGTGACGCGGTAGGCTTGCGGCGGTCGCGAGACCGCGCGACTCACATCGCGGGAGAAACCGGAGCACGCGCCCGCGCACCGTGCTGCCGTCAACCCAGCGGCCGACGATGTGCGAAGCGTTGAGCTCGAACACCTCGAAAATGACGCCGGGATCCGTCGTGCCGAGACCGCGATTGCCGATCACCAACTGCAGTCGTCAAGCCGCAGCAGATGCAGTCAGGCCTCCAGCAGGCGCGCCACGTCGGCACGCCACTCCTGCTCGATCTCGGCGTCCTCATCGAGACTCCCGATGAGCGACTCGGCGAGCCGGGCGTGCTCATGCACGGGCAGGTTTCGGAGTCACGAGAGCCAGCTCCGACGATCGATCTGTCGCCTGTGACACGGAGACCAGCCCCTGGCATCGTCTGCTGCTCCGATCGCAACGACTCGCAGTATCATCTCTCTCGGCATGGATGTGCACAAGAAGTCCATCGCCATGGCGGTGCTGCGGGGCGTGGTGTACACGCTGATGCGAGGCGACCGGTTGCTGAACAATGTGCCGATGCCGAAGCGCTACGTCAGCGTCGGCTGCCAACTTCCTTGCATCGTTACGCCGATCGGCGGCGCGGCGATCTCCACGGCTTGATCCGACGGAGTGTCGCAGCGAGCGCTTCCTCCGCTACCTCGGTATCGAATGCGGCCTGGGCACGCAGCCACTATCCGTTTGACAGTCCGAAAAATCTGCGCAACCGCACGTCCGTATCAGCCGTGATCGCTCGGCGACCCGCCACGATTTCTCCAATGCGCTGGGGCGGCACACCGATCTTTTTCGCCACGCGATACTGGGTAATCCCCATCAGGCGGAGGAACTCCTCGGCCAGCGATTCTCCGGGCGTTACAGGCTTGAGTTTCGGCATCTCCACGACCTCGGTGATAGTCGACGATCTCGACATCCGCCGCACCCGCAGCAGTCCACCGGAAGCAAATCCGATATTGATCGTTCACCCGGATGCGATACTGCCCGCGGCACTGACGATGGCGTCGACCGTACTCCCGGCCGATGGTGCCGGTGGCATCGATGAGAAGGATGCGCATGATGGCAACCGCGCAGTCGCTACCGCCGCTCCGATGTCACGACCGGATGCACGTTTCGCCCGCGTAGCTTATCGTTGAACGCCACCACGTCCTCCTTCAGCAGCCGCGTCACCTGCGCCTTGATCGTC
>JBOHTE010000772.1:0-15302 GCA_050733555.1 Gemmatimonadaceae bacterium
CTGCTGCGCCGCCGGATTGCTCCCCGTGGCGACCGCACTGAACGAGAGCGACGGCGGCGCCGCCAGGATGATGGGACCCTGGCCGACCGTGAACGTGACGAGGATCGTCTGTGGGCTGTTGGACGCAACCGCCGACGTCACCGGCACGAACGCGTTGTAGCTTCCCGCCGTGAGATTGGTGTTGAGAATCGTTAGCGTCACGGTCGAACCGCTGAGCGTCGCCTGCAACCAGGCGGTGCCTGCGGGCTGATAGGTCGTGGTGCCGAGCGCCACACCGGAGAGCGTACCGCCGCCTCCGTTGCTGATCGTGACGGTCCCGGGCGCCGGTGCTGCCGCACCCTTCGATGCGCCGAAGGTGACGAGGGCGGTACTCAGCGCGATGGACGGCGCCGGCGACAGGAACAGCGTCACGGTCATCGCCTGTGGGCTGACGCCCGCAACGCTGGACTTCACGGTCACGGTCGCCGTGAGCGTATCGAACGCCGCGGGCAGCGAGCCGATCTTCGGTTGCAGCGTCAGGGCGGCCGGCGCCGTGGTCTGGGCCAACGTCGCGGTGAGCCATCCGGTGGGCTGCCCAGCCGCGTACGTCGTCGCTGTCGAGAGACCGCTCAGCGTACCACCACCTGTATTCGAGATCGCGACGGTCTTTGCCGCGGGATTCGCGCTGCCCGTCACGGCGGAGAACGTCACGGCTGCCGGGGCGACGCTGATGAGCGGACCCTGGCCAATCCGGTACACCACCGTGAGGTTCTGCGGGGAGTTGCTGGCTGCAGCGGATGTCACCGGAACGATCGCCGTGTCGGTTCCCGTCGCAAGATCGGATCGCAGAATTGCCAGCGTGATGACTTTCCCGCTCAGCGTGGCCTGCGCCCATCCCGTGGCGCCACGATAGGCAATGGTGCCGAGCGCCAGTCCCGGTATCGCACCGCCGCTTGGATTGCTCACGGTGACAGTCTGCGACACCGGGAGTGCGCCGCCACTGGAGGCCGCAAAGGTCACGACGGCTGGGGAAAGCTGAATCGAGACGGCCGGCATCACGGTGATCTGCGCGGTGGCGCCCCTGGACCCGGTCGTCGCCGTGATGGTGGCCGGCTGCGCGTTCGCTGCGACGCCCTTCACCAGTCCGGTCGCACTCACGGTCGCCACCGTTGGGTCGCTGGTTGTCCACGTCACGGTGCGTCCCGTGAGCGGTTGACCATTGACGTCAGATGCGACGGCGGTCAGTTGCAGCGAATCGCCCGCGACGACCGTGGCGGCGTCGGGCGTGATGGCGAGTGATGCCACGGCCGACAGTACCACGGAGGGTAGCGTCGTCGTCTGATCGGGCGCGAGTGACACCGCCGAAACGGTCTGCACGTCCAGCACGGAGGTGCCAGACAGCAGGCTGAGTTGCACGTTCACGACGCAACCGGGACCCGGAACGAGGCGTGCCTGATCGGCCTCGCACCCCGCGAGATCCACGGAAATGGGAAACGACGTCTGTCCGGTGCCGAGCGGGAAATTCTGGTCGAAAATCGTGACCGGAACCGGCTCGCTGTTCGCCACCGAGCGGAAATAGAAGACGCCAACCCGAACCTGCGTGGCGCCTGTCGCGTTGATCTGGGCTGATATGGCGAGGCCAGCCGCCTGGTGCTCCGGCGAGCTGGGCGAGCCGTCCTTCTGGCAGCTCGCTACGAGCATAGCGGACAATAATGCAAGCGGCATCGCCCAGCGTCGGGCAGTTAGCCGCAGCAGCCCAACACATGTGGTTGCCACGCCCTGCATCCCCCTTGGCGCGCCATGCCCTGGACGGTGGGCATCTGGTCGCGAACAGCCGGCGAATATACGCGCGGGCGACGCGGCGTCAACCAGCGCGGCAGAAACCAGGACTGCGGTGCACCGGAGTACGCCGCAATCGGATGGGGATCAGAGCGGCGCGTCGCCTACCGGAACAGCTTCAGCGCATCCACGACCACGTGATAGATCCCCCACACCGCGGGGATGCCAACCCACAGCCACGAGAAGATCAGGATGCCGCGTTCACGCGGATCCGGCGCGGGGCGCTGGTAATCGAGCACACCGTGTGTATTAGACATTCTGGCCCTCCGGAGTGCCGACGACGGGCGTCGCCGCCCCGGACTGCGCGCCGGGCGCATTCACATCGCCGGTGAAGTAGTGTCTGGCGTGCACGGCGCGAACCAGCCAGTTGCAGATCAGGCCAACGAAGAGCAGCGCCGCCATGAGATACATGGTCACAAAGTATGCATTTGCCTTCGCCACACCGTGATCGATCTGGTACTCGCGGATGTAGTTGACGAGCACGGGTCCGAAAATGCCTGCGGCGGACCAGGCGGTGAGGATGCGGCCGTGGATCGCGCCGACGTGCATGGTGCCAAAGAGATCCTTGAGATAAGCCGGGATCGTGGAAAATCCGCCACCGTACATCGACAGGATGATGACGAAGGCCAGGACAAAGAGCGCGACGCTTTGCAACCGGCCCGTGTGCGGCACGAAGGCATAAAGGACCATGCCGAGGATGAAGAACGTCGTGTACGTCGCCTTTCTGCCGATGTAATCCGACAACGTGGCCCAGAGATAACGGCCGGCCATGTTCGCAAGACTGAGCAGCGCGACAAAGCCGGCCGCCGCCGCAGGTCGACTGCCGTGGAAGAACATCTCCTGAATCATTGGCGACGCCTGTCCGATGACGCCAATGCCCGCCGTGACGTTGAGGCACAACACCCACCAGAGCAGCCAGAATTGTGGCGTGCGCATGGCCTCGTTCACCGTCACGTTGGCGGTCGTGACGAGCCGGAGTGGCGCGGCGGGCGGAGTCCAGCCCACTGGCTTCCACCCCGTCCGCGGCAGCCGCACGCTGAACACGCCGAACATCATGAAGATGAAGTACAGAATGGCGAGGGCCACTAACGTCGGCGCCACGCCCTGCGACGTGGCCGTCCTGAAATGATTCATGAGCCCCACCGAGAGCGGGGAGGCGATCATCGCGCCGCCCCCGAATCCCATGATCGCCATGCCGGTCGCCATGCCGGGACGGTCGGGGAACCACTTGATCAGCGTCGAGACGGGTGAGATGTACCCGATGCCAAGTCCGAATCCTCCCAGCACGCCGTAGCCCAGCAGCAGCAACGGGAAACTGTGCACGCGAATGCCCAAGGCACCCACCAGGAATCCGCCGCTGAAACAGCAGGCCGCGGCAAACATCGCCTTGCGCGGACCGACGCGTTCGAGCCACTGCCCGAACAGCGCTGCAGACACCCCGAGAAAGACAATGGCGGTACTGAAGACCCATCCGATCGTGGTGAGCTTCCAGCCTTCCTGATTGTGCAGCGGAAGGTTGAAGACACTGAACGCATACGCCTGTCCGATGGCCAGATGAATGGCCAGCGCGGCCGTAGGAATGCGCCACCGGTTGTAACTCGGCGTCGCGATGGTGCGATCTCGATTGAGAAACGAGAGGAGTGCCATGCGGCAAGTCTCCGCGCGGGCGGTGGGTGGCGCTGAACCGGAGTGGTTCGGCAATCGTTGGGAAGGCCATACATTACAGGGCAGGCATGGTGCCCGCCACTACCACCGCGCAAGATCGTCGGTTAAACTTGGGCACGCTCGGCGCCACTGCGCCGTTCGCGGTCGCGTAGCTCAGCTGGTTAGAGCGCTGGTCTCACATACCAGAGGTCCGGGGTTCGAGTCCCTGCGCGACCATGCGTGGCAGGCCGGGTCCGACTCCACCGGGTCGGACCCGGCTCGCGTTTCAGCGCTGCTCGTCCAGCAGAGTTCCCGTGACCGCGGTTATCGTGCGGCGCGTACCGTCACCGGCCGGACACCCCCGTCATCCGCGTCATACTGCTCACCGCATGCCGTGCAATCCACGGTGACCGGCGCGGTGATGCGCGCGGGGAGCGGCAGCTTCTCGCCGCACTGGCACATCCAGCCCATGCGGCGAGCGGGAACTCCGGCCATCAGTGCGTACGCCGGCACATCGCGCGTAATCACCGCACCCGCCGCGACAAACGCGTACTCGCCGAGCGTGTGGCCGCAGACCACGGTGGCGTTGGCGCCAATGGAGGCGCCGCGCCGCACGAGCGTCGCACGGTACTCGTGCTTCCGCGAGACATGACTGCGCGGATTGATCACGTTGGTGAACACCATGGAGGGTCCCAGAAACACGTCATCCTCACAGGTGACACCCTCGTAGAGGCTGACATTGTTCTGCACCTTCACGTTCCGGCCGAGTGTCACGCCCGGCATGACGACCACGTTCTGTCCAAGGCTGCAGAACTCTCCGATCACCGCGCCGGACATGACGTGGCAGAAATGCCAGATGCGTGTGCCCTGCCCCACCAGGGCGCCGTCATCCACGTAGCTGGACTCGTGCGCGAGCGCTCCGCTTTGCAGTTCCACCATTCCGCTCATGCCTGCCGCCGCTCCCTCGAGAACGCGCGCAGCGGCAACGCGATCTCGCGCTCGGCGCGCGCCGACTCGTACATCGCCAGGATGAGCTCCAGCGACTTGCGTCCTTCCCGGCCATTGGTGTCCGGCGCAGCCTCACCGCGCAGCACCTTCACGACGTTCTGATAGTACGGGCGATGCCCTGACCCGTACACCGAGAGCGGATTGGCGGCGGCCCTGAGCAGCTCCGCCTCGCGATCAATGTCATCGTACGTCGCGAACTCCCACTGCTCGATCCGGTTGAGCGCCGTCCCCCCGACCTTCACCGTGCCATTCGCGCCGATGATGGTGATGGAGCCTTCGAGGTTGCGCGGATAGGTGAGCATGGTCACCTCGATCGTGCCCAGCGCGCCGTTGCGGAAGCGAAGAATCGCGACGCCCGTGTCCTCGCTTTCGATGCGACGCGCCAGCGTGGCCGTTTTTGCAGCGACCGTTTCCACGGGTCCGACCAGCCACTGGATCATGTCCACATAGTGACTGGCCTGATTCATGAATGCGCCGCCGTCGAACTCCCACGTGCCCCGCCACGGCGCCATGTCGTAGTACGATTGCGGCCGGTTCCATCGCACGGTGGTATTGGCGAGATAGATGCGGCCGAAGCGTCCCAGATCCACCGAGCGTTTGAGGAGCTGGATCGCGGGATTCAGCCGGTTCTGCTTGACGACGAACAGCTGCACGCCGGCATCATCGCACGCCCGCACGAGCGCATCCGCTTCCTCCAGACGCGTCGCCATGGGCTTTTCGCAGATCACGTGCAGGTGGTGTTCGGCCGCCAGAATACCGTGGCGCGGATGCAGACCGCTCGGTGTGCACAACGCGACGATGTCGAGTGACGCGGTGTCGAGCATGCTTTGATAGCTCGTGAAGCCGGCCACGCCCGTCTTTGCCGCGGAATGATGGGCGCGTTCCGGGACTTCGTCGCACACGGAGACCAGCTCCAGATCGGGTGTGCTGGAGATCGCTTCAAAGTGCCTGTCGCTGATGCGCCCACAGCCCACCACGCCAATGCGGAAGCGCTGCCGCGTCGCCGCAGATACCAGGGGTTCAGGCATGCGCCGCCACGGGTTCAGGCAATTGGCCGCCGCGCGTGGCGCACGCATTCCGCGTGTCCACGAGCAGACGCGCGCAGCGTCTGAGCAGATCGTAGTCCACGCTCGAGTGATCCGTGACGATCATGACGGCATCCGCGGCGCGCACCATGTCCTCCGTGAGCGGAACCGACGTGCCCACCGCACCCGTCGGCGTGTGCCCGTCGTCCACGATGGCCGGCACGTAGGGGTCGTGGTAGTGCACGTCGGCACCGCGCCGCGCCAGCAGATCCAGGATTTCCAATGCAGGCGACTCGCGGAGATCGTCGATGTCCTTCTTGTAGGCCACGCCCACCACAAGGACGCGGGCGCCCTTCACCGGCTTGCCAGCGTCGTTCAGTCCGTCGGCCACCTTTCCCACCCAGAACGCGGGCATCTCGGTGTTGATCTCGCCGGCGAGCTCGATCATGCGGGTCTTGTAGTGCAGCGTGCGCATCTTCCACGCCAGGTAGTGCGGATCCAGCGGGATGCAGTGACCGCCCAGTCCCGGCCCTGGAGTGAACTTCATGAACCCGAACGGTTTTGTGGCCGCCGCCTCGATCACTTCCCACACGTTCACGCCGAGCTTGTCGCAGATCACCGCCATCTCGTTCACGAGACCGATGTTGATCATGCGGAACGTGTTCTCCAGCAGCTTCGTGAGCTCCGCGGCCTCGGGAGACGTGACGGGCACGATGTGGTCGATGAACCGCTCGTAGAGCCGCTGTCCCAGTTCGCTGCACCGGGCCGTCACACCGCCAAGGACCTTGGGCGTGTTCTTCGTGTGCCAGCGACCGTTGCCCGGGTCCACGCGTTCCGGCGAGAAGCACAGGAAGAAGTCCTCCCCCACCACGAAGCCACGCTTCTCGATCATGGGCAGCATGACTTCGCGCGTCGTGCCCGGATAGGTGGTGGATTCCAGCACGATGAGCTGACCCGGGCGCAAGGCGTCGGCCACCGCTTCGGAGGCGGACACGATGTAGGACATGTCCGGATCCTTCGTCTTGCTCAGCGGCGTGGGAACGCAGACGGAGATCACATCGCACTCGGACAGGCGCGACATGTCCAGCGTCGCCTCGAGCAGCCCTCGCTCGCGGAGCGTCGCAACGTCCTGCGTCGCCACATCCTTGATGTGGCTCTCACCGCAATTCACGAGATCCGCGACGCGCGCCGACTTCTCGAATCCCACCACCCGCAGTCCCGCCTTGCCCATTTCCACAGCCAGCGGCAGTCCGACGTAGCCGAGCCCCACCACGCCGCACGTGACGTCACCGCGCGTGAAACGGTCGAGCAACTCCTGATATGTCGTCATGTGCATCGCAAGGACGAAGTCTCACAACCGGTGCGCCGCGGTCGCGGAGCGCCCAGACGCGGACGCCCCGCGTGGGACGTCGTAACCTTCACCCGGTCTGATCAGTCTTACCCGTGCGGTCTCGCCAGCGCGCGACCGACCCTGATATCCAGGCCGCGCGCCGTCGCGCCTCTCGCCACGGTTCGGAGCAACATAAGCGAAGCCTAGTGAGCGTACAAGCAAAAAGTCACCCGTTGCCCATGGCGCCGGAGAGCGTGTCGCTCGCGGCGCTCGTCCCGTGCGCGCGAGGGTCGGGCTGTCCGCTGGGCGTCGATGTGCCGGCCCTCGCCAACGCCGCCCTGCACTCCGATCACGCGACGGCATACCGGATTGCCCGCGCCGCAAACCCGTTCGCGAGCAGCTGCGGCATCGGCTGTCACGCACCGTGCGAGAGCGCCTGCCATCGCCGCACCTGGGGCGCGCCGGTGGCGATTGCCGCCCTCGAGTGGGCCGCCGCCAGCAGCTCGGTGCCCACGCTCACGTCGGCGGATGGTCCCTGCACCAGCGCGCATGACGCCCGATCGGTCGCGGGACTGGTCGGCCGCACGCCCGAGCAGGCGGTGCGCGCGCGCCGCTCGGGCAAGCGCGTGGCGGTCGTCGGTGCCGGCGTGACCGGGCTCGCGTGCGCGCACGACCTCGCGCTCCTGGGACATCAGTGCGTGGTCTTCGACGCCGCCCGCGAACCGGGCGGAGTGCTGACGCACGCCATGCCCGGATTTCGCTTTTCGATCGCCAGCGCCCGCGCCGAGTGTGCGGCGATTCTCGCGATGGGTGTTGAATACCAGAGCGACTATCGCATCGAGAGCAGCGCGGATCTGCGCGCGCTGCTGGCCGGAGAATTCGACGCGGTGTTCCTCGCGCTCGGGGCATCCGAACCGCGGGAGTCGCTCTTTCCCGACCAGCCTGAGCATCCCGACGTGGTGGACGCCATGCACGTGCTCGCGTTCCCGGCCGCCTGCACGGGTCGCACGGTCGTGATCGGGGACGGGGATCTGGCACTCGACGTGGCGCGCACGCTCCGGCGCCTGGCACCGCACGGGGGTTCATCCGCGACGCCGGTACATCTCGTTCTCGAAACGCCGCTGGAAGACAGCACCCTCGCCGGATCGATGCTCGCGGCCGCGCTGCACGAGGGCATCGATGTGCGGACCGGGTGGAGCGCGGTCCGCTACTTCACGCGCGACACCCACGTTCTCTCGGGCGTGGAGCTGACACGCCGTGCGGCCCGCGTCTCCAGCATCCTGGCGTGCGACCGTATCGTCACCGCGGCCCGCCGCACGGCACCCTCCGCCGTCTTTCGTCCCGATGTGGAGGTCGACGGACTCGGCTTCATCCAGGTGGATCCGGAAACCCTGCAGACGTCCATGTCCCGCGTGTGGGCCGGCGGCGCCTGTGCGTACGGACATCGCGCCATCGCCCACGCCGCCGCCGACGGGAAGCGCGCTGCATGGCACATTCACGGGACGCTGACGCGTCAACCAGTGCGCATTGCCGTCACGGCGTTCTGGGTCGAGGCGGAGGATCGCGATCCAGAGCACACGACGCTGGCACTGGCCACGCCGCGCGCGCTGCTGCCCGAGGGCACGACACCGCCCCCTGATCCCTTCGCGGTGCGCGAGATCGGCGCCGGCGTGCGTCGCGAGGCGTCGCGCTGCCTGGACTGCGCCGTCGCGCCCGTGATCAGCGAGGCGTGCACGAGCTGTGGCCAGTGCGCGCGCGGCTGTCCCGAGAGCGCGCTCATTCTTGCGCCGGGAGGGACGCCTGCATTGCGTCTCGACCCGGCGCGATGCACGCGATGCGGCGTGTGCGTGCAGCTCTGCCCGGAGGATGCCATCGCCATGCAACGGGCGGTCTGGGAGGAGCGACTGACCGTGGCGTCGGAGCCGGCGGCACTGCCGGTTCTCGCGCGCGCCCGCTTCGCCACCCCGGTGGGCTGATCAGCCCTGATGCACCACCGCGCCGTGCTGCTGCAATCGCCCGAGCGTGGCGGCATCGAGTCGCGCCGACACGACGATGTGCTCGCCGTCACTGCGCTGCCCGAGCACCTCGGCCGCGCGGTGCACCTCGGCCAGGAGCTTGCCATTCGTGAGCGGCACCAGGAGCTCGGTGATGGGGCGCGACGCGCGCACGGCCGTCACCAGCGCGCGCCGTAACGGTTCCAGCCCACCGGGTGCCGTCGCAGAGACGAACACGGAATTGGGGAGCAGATTGTGGACGCGCTCCTGCAGCGCCAGCAGCTCCGGCCGCTCGAGCCGATCAACCTTGTTGAAGACGTGCAGGACGGGACGGTCCTGCGCGCCGAGCTCCGTGAGGACCCCGTCCACCACGGTCCGCTGTTCATCCCATGCGGGATGGCTCGGGTCGATCACGTGCAGCAGATAGTCGGCGTCGCGCACCTCGTCCAGCGTCGCGCGAAATGACGCGACCAGATCGTGCGGCAACTTGCGGATGAACCCGACCGTGTCGGTCACGAGCACGCGCTGCGTGTCGGTGAGCACGACCTCGCGCGTGAGCGGATCGAGTGTGGCGAAGAGCCGGTTCTCGACGACCACACCGGGCTCGGCCGCCAGCGCCCGCAGAATCGACGACTTGCCCGTGTTCGTGTAGCCAACCAGCGCTGCGCGAAAAACTCCGTGCCGCGCCGTGCGCTGGACATCGCGTGACTTCTGGACGCCGGCCAGCCGCTCCCGCAGTGTGCGGATGCGCTGATTGATCAGGCGGCGGTCGGTTTCCAGCTGCGTTTCACCCGGTCCGCGCATGCCGATGCCGCCCCGGAACTTCTCAAGGTGCGTCCACATGCGCGTGAGCCGCGGCAGGAGATATTCGAGCTGCGCCAGCTCCACCTGCATGCGCGCTTCGCTCGTGCGCGCCCGAGTGGCGAAGATGTCGAGGATCAGCTCCGCGCGGTCCATGATCCGCTTCCCGATCGCCAGCTCAATGTTGCGCGCCTGCGCGGGTGACAACTCGTCGTCGAAGATGACGAGCGTTGCCCCCGTTTCCTCTATGGCGCTCTTCAGCTCGTCGAGCTTCCCGCTGCCGAGGTACGTTCCGGGATTGGGCCGATCGAGCACCTGTGTGACTTCACCGACCACGATGGCGCCGGCCGTATCGGCGAGCTCCGCGAGCTCGCCCAGATGCTCGGCGAGTTGATGCCGGGCACGCGTGCGCTTGAGCGGCGCGCCCACCAGCAGGGCGCGCTCCACGGGCGCTTCGAGAGAAATGATGTCGCGAGAAATGCGAAGAGACCTCAGAGAGAGGACATCACCGGCGGCTGCCGCTGAACGCGGTGAACGTGCCCGTGCGATCGTACGGAATCGTGAACGTGCCCACTGACGCCCCAACGGTGACGTCGCCGAGCACACGATAATTGACCTTGCCGCTGTTCATGAGCTGGCGACCGGCCGTCCCGACGCCGTTCCAGCTGAACGTCAGCGGCAGCGGCACCTGCAGCGAATCGCCGCTCTGCACGGTGAACCGCGAGTCACTCGCGCCAGAGCCGAAGGTCACCGTGTCGACCATGAGCTTGTACGTGATGCGCGTGGCGTCCAGCGTGAAGTGATTCGGATTGTAGACGTTCAGCACGATATCCACCGTTCCGCCCGTGAGTCCTATTCCGTTGACCTGCACATCCCGCACGGTGACAACGGGGTTCTGGTACGACAGAGGGTTGAAGGTTGCACAGGCCGCACCTGTGGTCAGCACGATCGACATCATCAGCAACGCCACCGGTTTCATGTCCGCTCCAGACAGTTGGTCGCGCGCCCCCGTCAGGAGGGTCGCTCGAGTTTCTCCTTCAGTTCGGCCCACCAGGCGAGGCGCCTGGCGATGTCCCGTTCGAAGCCGAACGGCCCCGGCTCATAGAACGCGCTGCCGCGCAGCCGTTCCGGAAGATACTCCTGCGGGGCGTACGCCTCGGGTGCGTCGTGCGCGTACTGATACCCCTGCCCATAGCCCAGTTCCTTCATGAGCGCGGTGGGCGCATTGCGAATGTGCAGCGGCACCGGCTCACCCGGACTCTCCCGCGCGGCATCCAGCGCGGCGGCCAGTGCGCGCTTCGCGCTGTTCGATTTGGGCGCAGTCGCGAGGTAAATCGTCATCTCGGCCAGTGGAAGATAGCCTTCCGGCGGCCCCAGCATGTGATACGCGTCGCGCGCCGCGACGGCGAGCTGCAGCGCACGCGGATCAGCCAGCCCGACATCCTCGGCGGCCATCGCGATGGCGCGGCGGAAGATGGTCATGGGATCCTCGCCGCCATCGAGCAGCCGCGCCATCCAGTACAGCGCACCTTGCGGATCACTGCCGCGGAGCGATTTGTGGTACGCGGACAGCAGGTTGAAATGCTCCTCACCGGCCTTGTCGTGGCGGGCGAAGCGCAGCTGCAGCGCCTCGCTGGCGACAAACTCGGTGACGAGGCCCCGTTCTCCGACATGCTGCGCCGCGGCCTCCAGTGCGGTGAGTGCGCGCCGCGCGTCGCCGTCTGCCTCGCGGGCGAGCAGCGCCACGGCGCCATCATCCACACGCAGTTCCAGGCGGCCGAGTCCACGCTCGCGGTCTGCTGCGGCGGCGCGGACCAGCGAGGCGATGTCTTCTTCCGCGAGCTGCCGCAGCACGAAGACGCGCGAGCGTGAGAGCAGCGCGCCGATGATCTCGAAGCTCGGATTCTCGGTGGTGGCGCCGATGAGGGTGAAGGTACCGCACTCCACGTGCGGCAGAAACGCGTCCTGCTGAGCGCGGTTCAAGCGATGAATCTCATCGACAAAGAGAATGGTGCCGCGAGCAGTTGTCGCGAGCCGCTCCTCCGCGTCTCGCACGATTTCCCGCACGCGTGGCACGCCCTCGGTGACCGCCGAGAATGGCTCGAAAGCCCGGTTGGTAAACTGCGCGATCAGTAGCGCCAGCGAGGTCTTCCCCGAGCCCGGCGGGCCCCAGAGAATGATCGAGCCCACGGTGCCCTGCTCGATCGCGGAGCGCAACGCCATTCCCGGGGCGAGCAGGTGCCGCTGGCCGACGAACTCGTCCAGCGTTCGCGGCCGCATTCGGGCCGCGAGCGGGCGAGCGGAATCCGGTGGCTGGAAGAGCGACGGATCGCGCTTGGCATCGCGCTTGGCATCGCGCTCGGCGTGGCGGGCGCCGGTGGAGCGTCGTCCGGGCACGATCAGATCCCCACTGCGGCGCGCGAGAGAAAATACAGCCCGCAGCCCGCGAAGAAGGCGAACTGCGTGCGCCACTCGCGCTTGCCCTGGAATTCCGGAATGAGATTCGACGCGCCAACGTAGAGCGTCACGCCCGCCGACACTCCGAGCCCGTAGGTCACGAGGATGCCGAGCGTGTCGGTGAGCACCACACCGAGGATCGTCGCGACGCCGAGTGCGATCGCCGCGTACAGCGCCTTGTCGCGCCCCGCACCAGCAGCCAGAAAAAGACTCGAGATCGCCAGACCTTCGGGAAACTTGTGCAGCAGGATCGCCACGAAGATCAGGGTGCCGAGCCCCCGGCTCACGTGAAACCCCGATGCAATGGCGACGCCATCCACGAAGGTGTGCAGGAGCAGACCCACCAGCGCGCTGACGCTCACCATTTCGGATACCTCGTGCGTCTCCTCACCAAAATGAAAGTGCGGCGCGAGCGTGTGCTGCGTGAGATGCACCAGCAGAAAGCCCAGCAGCGCCGCCACCGCACCCGCGCGCCCCGTGTGCGCAATGGCGTCGGGAAAGATGTCCGTGAGCGACGCCGAGATCATGAATCCCGCGGCGAGCGCCACCAGCACATCCAGCGCGCCGACACTCCACTTCGCGCGCCACGTGACGGCGGCGGCGCCGACCACATTGGCCAGCGCCGCCGCAATCGCGTACTCCAGCGCCGTGTGGCTCACGCGGCGGTGAGGCGCAGTGTGCCCGCCAGGGCGGCGACGGCCTCCACCAGCTCCGGGGCCTCCGGATATTCGTGGTGCGACAGGCGCCAGCTCCGCGTGCGCACCATGCGCTGCTCCTCCAGTCCCTTCCCCTTCAGCAGGTACAACCAGCGATCCGTTCGCGCGTAGATGAACAACTCCAGGAGCGGATTGAGCGTCACCTGATCCTCGCTGGTGAACACGGCGAGCTCCACGCCCCCGTGCGCGGCCAGCAACGGCTTGATGCGCGCCAGTCCGTCGCGGACGTCCGGCAGCGCCAGGCTCGCGCCGGTCCATGCATGCTTCGTGCGCTCGTCGGTGATGGCGAGATCCACGGCGGGCGGCAGTTGGTCGAGCAGCATCACGAAGAGGTCCACGACGCGTTCGGCGTTCGCCACCAGATGGGCGGTGAAATATTCGCCCTCATTGGCGAACGTGAAACCGTCGGCCGCGCTGCGGAAGCGCTTCCAAAGGGACGTTTCAGGTTCACGGCCACGAAAGAACATCGCAGGCACACTCCCACTCAGGTCATCGGTTCCTGCTGCAGCAACACGGCGCGCGCCAGCAGCGACTCGCGTACGTTCCGCGCGGGGTCCTGCAACACCTCCGCCAGCAACTGGCGCAGCGTCCACCCCAGCCTCGGCCCCGGCGGAATGCCAACGCGCTGCAGATCCACGCCATTCACCGCAAGATCGCCAATCTCCACCGGATCGCGAAAGGCAATGCGCAGCGCGCGCCGGTACACGGACGCCATGCGGCGCGGCGCGGGTACGACCGCGCCACGCGCGCCCTCGCCGGCACACCGCGCCGCCGCGAGCCGGAGGACCTCACGCAGTCGCGTGCGGCCCGTCACGCCGACCAGCGCGCGAATGGAGCGGTCCGACGGCGGTTCCGGTGCCGCAAGCGCTGCTCGGAGCGGTTCCTCAATGCCGTGCCAGCGCTCGAGGATGCTCGCCACCCAGGCGGCGTCCGAGTTCGCGAAGCGCAGGGAGCGTGCCGCGCGTTCCGCCTGCGAACTCGGCACGTCCGAAAAGAGCACGACAAGCCGGCGCATCACGCGTTCGCGCGGCACGCCGCCATCGGGACGCGGAACGCTGTCCAGAGCGACCAGCGTGGTTTCCGACATGACTGCCAGCGGAGGGATCAGTACTCCGAGCGCGCCGCTCTCCCGCCAGAGTCGCAGGGCCGCCGACGGCTTCGCGACCTGTTCCATGGTCTTCTCCAACTCCTGCTGCACCCGCTCCCGCGACAACCGCACCAGCTCCGGTGCACTCGCCACGATCGCGCGCCAGGTCTCGGGCTCGATCGCAAATCCGAAGCGGGACGCGAAGCGAATGGCGCGCAGAGCCCGCAGCCGATCCTCGCGAAGACGATCCGTCGCGTGCCCCACGGCGCGCACGATGCCCCTGGCCAGATCGTCACGCCCGCTGAACGGATCCCGCAACTCGCCCGACAGTGGCGAGACGGCGATGGCGTTGATGGTGAAGTCACGGCGCGCCAGATCCTCCTCGAGCGACGCACCGAACTCCACTTCCGCGTGCCGGCCATCCGTGCGGACGTCGCGACGGAAGGTGGTAACCTCGTGCTCGGTCCCGTGCACGTCGAGCACGCTCACGGTGCCGTACTTGATGCCCTTTGGCACCGTGCGGCGAAAGAGGCGCTGCACGTCGCGCGGCCGAGCGGCGGTCGCCAGGTCCCAGTCGAGATGCGGGTGCCCGAGCAGGGCATCGCGCACGGCGCCGCCCACGCACCACGTCTCGAAGCCGGCACCTTCCAGTGTGCGGGCAATTTCCATCACCTGCGCCGGCACGTGCAACGCGCCGGCCGCCGTGCCCTCTCTCCGCGCCATCTCGCTCCGTCGTGCAGGTGACTCAGTGGATCCCGCGCCAGCCCTCGAACATCGCGTGCAACTCGGCGGCGCCCATGTCCAGTCCCAGGGCAAGCATCAGGTCGATCCGCGCCTGTTGCGGGCGGCGTCCGCGCGCCAGGATCGCGCCGACATCGTGCAGGCGACGTGCTCCGCCCGGATAGCCGTACGTCAGCCCGACCCGCCCGCGCTGGACCCGCGACGCGATCACGACGGGCTTCCCCTCCCCGACCCATCGCTCCACACCGGGCACCATGGCGGGCGGCACGTTCCCGCGCCCCATCGCGGCCAGTACGACCCCGCGCGCCGTCTCGCGCGATGCGTCGAGCAGCCGCGAGTCCGCGCCCGCCCAGGAGTAAATGATGTCCACCGGCAGCGCTGGCGCCACCGGCGCGAGCGGCGGCGGAAGCGGCGGCAGCGCCCGCCGGAAAATCACCTCGCCATCATCGACCACGCCAACCGGCCCCAGTCCGGGGCTCTCGAAGGCATCGAGCAGGTGCGTGTGCGCCTTGATCACGTCGATGCCAGCGAACACGCGCCCCAACATCGTCACCATGACGCCGTAGCCGCGCGCCTCCGCACTGGAGGCTACGCGCGCGGCATCCAGCAGGTTGGCCGGCCCATCCCACCCCAGATCACTGGCGGGTTTCATCGCGCCGGTGAAGACCACCGGCTTGTCCG
>JBOHTE010000773.1:0-5496 GCA_050733555.1 Gemmatimonadaceae bacterium
CATGGGGCTGCCCCTTGGGCTGCCCCTACCGGCGGCTGGCCACCCGGGTCTCCCCCAGCATCCGCTCGATGACGTCCCCGAACACCTCGATCCGCGGCAGCTTCAGGGCGTCGAACTTCGGTTCGAGGGGGTTGGGCGCACTCCCGCCGGACACCATGAGCACGGCGTCGAACCGATACGTCGTCACCCGTCCCGTCTTCGGATCGCGCCACGCGCCCGCCGTGGCCAGTGTCCGGTTCTTCGGCCAGATCCCGAGCGGCAGCGCGAACGTGCGGACGCGGTAGCCGGGCACCGCCGAGTCGATCGCGATCGAACCGCGCGCAATCTGCTCCTGCACCACCTCGTCCGAATACAGCGACAGGTTGGCGTGCCAGAGTGTGTGGTCGCACAGCTCAAACCCCTGCCGCGCAAGGTACTGCACCTTGCGGAAGCGCCAGGCGGTCTGCTGTCCGTCAATGCCCTTGTCGCCAAAGAACGCGTGGCCCGCCGCGGCGGCCGGCAGCAGACAGAACGTCGCGCGGTTCCCCCAGTCGGGATGCTGGCGATGGAAGTCGAGCCAGATGCCGATCGCGCTGGTGGAATCGATCTCCAGCTTTCCGTCGCGCTCCACGTAGCTGAACTGCGACGGCGACGCATCGTCGAACGTGAACACGATCGGTCGCGTTCCCCGCGGAATGTCCCACTTGCGATCCACGAGTTGCGCGACGGTGATCGGCCGGTAGCCATGCGCGTAGAGCATCTCGAGCTGCGCGCGGAAGTGGTCGTACTGCACGCTCCATCGGCTGTCGCGATTGCCAACGATGTGATACTCGAGAATCGGCACGCGCGGCAGCGTATCGCGGCCGGCGACCGACGGCGCCGGAGCGACGGGCACGGCCGCGAGCTGCGCCGTGCTCGTGTCGGTGATCACGGCGGTGCCATGCACGGCCGGATTGCCGCGACAGGCGGCGACTGCGGTGAGCGAGGCGGCAACTATGACGAACGTCCGGATCATCGAACGGAAAGGCGCAGAGTGAGCACGGCGTGCATGAAACGGCGCGAAGAATAACGCTCTTCTGTCACGATTTGCAGGCCGTTTCGTCACCGCCGTCGGTGCGGACCTCGGCAAGGGCGCCGCCAACGGGAAACTACGCCGGGCCAACTCCGTACGCATAATCAGGTATGAAGATCTCGCTGACGTCGCTGAACCCGCTCACCTGGCTCCGGAAGGTCGCTGCGCGACGGCGTCCGAATCCGGAGCCGCCCACCGGCAGTTGGCTGCGACGGCACTGGCGCTCGCTGTCGCTCCTGGGGGTGGCCGTCCTCGGCGTCGCGGTCTTTGACATCTGGCTGGGGACGTGTGGTTTCGAGGGCTGTCCCAGCGCCAACGACATCCGGCACTATCGTCCTCCGGAAGGGAGCCGCGTGCTCGACCGGAACGGCAGGCTGATTGGTCGCCTGACGTACGTGCGACGCGTGAATGTGCCGCTCTCCCGCGTTCCGCTGTTCGTGCGTCAGGCGTTCATCTCCACCGAGGATCGGCGTTTCTATCACCACGACGGGCTCGACTGGCGCGGCTTCTTCCGCGCCGCGCTGCGCAACGTGGAGGCCGGCGGCGTGCGCGAGGGATTCAGCACCATCACCATGCAGGTGGCGCGGAACACCTTCGCGAGCGACGTCGCCACGCGGCGCTCGTTCCGGCGCAAGCTCCTCGAGCTGCGCATTGCGCGGCTACTCGAGCGCAATCTCGACAAGAACGAGATCCTCGAGCTGTATCTCAACGTGATCTACCTGGGGAACGGGACGTACGGCGTGGAAGCAGCCAGCCGCGACCTGTTCGGCACGAGCGTGGAGCACCTCACGCTGGCGCAGGGCGCCATGCTCGCCGCGCTCCCCAAGGGCCCATCGTGGTACACGCCGCGCCGCGACACGACTCGCGCCCGGGCGCGTCGCGATCTCGTGCTCTCGCTCATGGCGCGCGAGGGATACATCAGCGCGGCACGCGCCCGATCCGCCGCGGAGCAGCCGCTCGAGGTGGCGCGGGACGAATGGCGGCCGTCACATCCCGATTCGTACGTCATTGGCGCCGTGCGCGCGCTCGTGGATTCCGTGCTCGGTCCCGATGCACTCGACGACGGTGACGTCACCATCTACACCACGATCGACGCGCGCGCCCAGAGCGCGGCCGAGCGCGCGGTGCGCGAGCAGGCTGCGGCGATCGACCGGCTGCAGCGGCGTGCGCGCGGCGCCCACGACGGCGCCGGGATTCAGGGTGCGCTCGTCGCGCTCGATCCGCGCAGCGGTGATCTTCGCGCGCTCGTGGGTGGCCGCACGAACGACCCGACCGGGTTCGACCGCGCACTCTACGCGAAACGCCAGCCAGGCTCCGCGTTCAAGCCGTTCGTGTACGCCGCCGCGTTGCACGCGGGATTCACGCCGGCGTCCCTGGTGGAGGACGAGCCGGTGGAGGTACGAGAGGGCAGTCGCGTCTGGTCGCCCGGCAACTTCGGCGATGAGTACGATGGCCCCATCACCATGCGCCGCGCGCTCACGGTGAGCTCGAACGCGGCCGCGGTCCGCTTCAGTCGCGCGATCGGTGAGCCGCGCGTGGTACAGGTGGCGCACGCCAGCGGCATCACCAGCCGGTTGAGCGCCGTGCCGTCCATAGCGCTCGGCGCGCTCGAGGTGACCCCGCTGGAGCTGGTGGACGCGTACGCGCCCTTCGCGAACGGCGGCGTGCACGTGCGCCCGCGTCTCGTGCGTCGCATTGACGACAGCGATGGCAGCGTGCTCTGGTCGAATCCGGTGACGCCGCCGGATTCCGTGCTCGACCCGCGCGACGTGTTTCAGCTCACCGACATGCTGCGGTCGGTGGTGGATGCGGGCACGGGCCGCACGGTGCGCGACATGGGCGCGCGCGGACCCATCGCGGGCAAGACGGGCACGACGAACGACGGGAACGACGTCTGGTTCGTGGGCTACACGCCGTCCATCGTGGCAGGAGTCTGGTTCGGTTACGACACGCCGCGCCCCATCGCGGGCGGCGGCGCCACCGGCGGACGACTCGCCGCGCCGGCGTGGGCGCGGTTCTACGTGAACGGCTGGCCGCAGGGCGCGCGCGACGCGCCGTGGGAACCACCGCCCGGCCTCGTCGCGCGCGAGATCGACGCCGCCAATGGCGAACTTGCCACCGAATGGTGCCCCGTCACGCAGCTCGAGTGGTTCCGCGCAGGCACGGAACCCACGCAGTACTGCGAGGTGCACGACGGGCCGCCCGATGGAGACGACATCGGAACGCGCATCGTGAACGCGCTGCGCCGCATCTTCAAGTTCTGACGAGCGGCGCCACGTTCTGACGCGCGGCTACCGCACGGGCACCATGAGGTGCGCGTACTTCGTTCCCTTCCACATCACCCACGGTCCGCCGCTGTTGGGCTCCGTCGGGAATGCGTCCAGTGCTCTCGTATCAGGAAAGACGACCATGATGTGCGGCGGCGCCTTTACCCAGTGATTGTCGGCTGTCGGGGCCGTGGCAAATGGATCCGTGTTGCTGGCGCCCACTGAATCGCCGCGCAGCATGTAGGCGAAGCCGACGTCCTTGACCTGCGGATCCTTCTTCGTCATTAACGCCCTCAGGAGGCTCTCGAAATTCCTGTCCGTGCACATGGGATCGAAGTTCGCGGATGCGCCAATGCAGGTCCATCCGTTCGTGCCGGCACGCACCTGGGTCATCTGCCCACGCTCCCCTTCGGGAGGGTTCATGATCGTGGCATCATCGAAGATCGTTTTCGGCGCTGCACTGCGTGCCGTCTCCAGCGATGATCGAGGTGCGTCCGCCTGCATCGCCGCGGTTGCTGCAGCGGGTGCCTCGGTGGTGTCCGTCATCTCAGCGCTTCTGGATCTGGCCTGACACGCACCGAGCACGAATGCCGCGAGGAGCGTGACGACCGGTGTGGTTGCGTAGGGCATGGTTTCCCTCTGCTGATTGGGAAGCACCCATATTTAGATGCGGCGAATGCACGCGCCAGACTTCGTCCAAAGAAACTGTTGGACGAGCGCAGGCGCCGGATCATCACGATTCCAAACGACAGCCCAAGTCCCAACTTCGCCCGCGTGAGACCAGGCGCGCTACACCGTCGCTCCATTCACCTTCTGCTACTTCTGTTACGCTCTGAACTCCTTCTGGCGATCCGGACTCGCCGCGGCCAGTGCGCGCCGCACGCCATCGGCATCATGATCGGTGGCGTACACCGGAGTCCCAGGCTGCTGCCGCCACGAGTCGGCCAGGGTGCCCGCATCCACCGGATCGAAGCCCAGTTCGTTGACGAGCCCCATCACCACCTGCTTGTCGGCGGAATTGTCACCCGCGACGGGAAGCGCAATGCGCCCCGTCTTCTCCGCCGGCTGTCCGTTGTCCATGAGGTGCTGGGCGTAGATGTTGTTGAATGCCTTGACCACGGGGCGGCCGAGCTGCTGGGCGACCCACGCGCTCTCGGGCGTGCCTGACTCGATGGCGTCGATGCGACCGTCGCGTTTCGGATAGTAGTTCCCGGTGTCCACCACCACGGTGCCGTCGGCGTCCGCGAACAGGTCCCTGGGAAGCTCGGGAACATGATGTTCGGGAATCGTGACAATAACCAGGTCCTTGCTCCGCGCGGCGTCCTGTACCGTGACGGCGTGCGCGCCGGTTTCTGCCGCGAGGCCGGACAGCGAGCCGGGTCCTCTCGAATTGGCCACGGACACGTCATGTCCCAGCGCGGTGAGGCGGCGGGTGAGCGTCCCGCCAATGTGCCCCGCGCCAATGATGCCGATATTCATGCGCATGCTCTCCCGATTCGAGGTGAATGCCGGAGCAAGCGACGCTTGCTGCCGAAGGAACCATCGCGCGCGCATTTCTCGTTCCGCCACGGGACGATGGCATCTGGCGAAACGTGGGTCGCCTGACCCATCATTGGCAATGCCGAGCCAGCCGTCACGGCGGTCGGGTCGTTGTTCCATCCTGACCAGCCAGGACGGCGGTCGGGTCGTCATTACGTCTTGCGGGAGGCTCGCGATGATCGAAACCATTCCGCGCCCCAACGCGAGCCTGCCCGAGTTGCTCGCGCAGCGCGCGCGTCACGCGTCCGATGGGCGACTCGCGCTCGACCTGGCCGGCGGAATCATCGTGGCCACAACCGCGGCCATTCTCGCGCCACCGGGCTGGCTGCAACTGATCAGCGCGGCTCTCACCTTCGCCGCATTCGGCGCCTGGGGGATCTCTGACCGCATGCTGAGCGAACGGTCCTCGACAGCCGCGTCCGCGCCCGGTCGTGCCGGTCGTGCCGGTCGTGCCGGTCGCGATCAATGGCTCCGCGCCGCGCGCCTGGCGGCCGCAGCCCTGGGCACGTGCGCCGCGGTCGTGCTGCTCTTGAGCGTCTTCGCGCTGCTGCTGGGGACCTGGATCAGCTAGCGGCGGCCGGCCTCACCCCGCCCTGCCACCTCTCCCTTGGGAATGGGCAATCGGGAATGGGGAATCGT
>JBOHTE010000774.1:0-6592 GCA_050733555.1 Gemmatimonadaceae bacterium
GTCGCGGACCATGTCGCGCACGCGGTCCCACCCGGCCGGGAGGTCGGCGCCGGGACCGAGCACCGCCTGGATCGGAACCAGTACGGCCTGTCCCTCGATCACGGCCTGTGCCGCGAGCGTTCGATCGTTGTTGCCGCGGACGCTCTGAATGGAATCCAGGCTCATGTACTGATCCTGCAGCGCGTGCACGAGCTCGTGCGACACGACGAACCCCACCTGGTCGCGCGGCGCCCCGTCCACCACGTATAGCACCTTCGTTTTCGGATCGTAGAACCCGACCACCTGCTCGGTGAGCAGCCGCAGCTCGAACGCGCGCAGATCGAGCGTATCGGGGATGAGCCCCAGGCGGCGATAGAGAATCTCCTCGCCGACGACGTCCGAGTCGCTCACGTCCTCCTTGAAGCGCTGCTCGAGGAAATCATGGACTTGCTGGCGGGTGCGCGTCTCGAGCACCGGCTGTCGTTTGAACTTGAGTCCCGTGGCCTTCTCGATCATGGGAACGGCCTCCGCCACCTCCCTGGCGTAGGGCCCTTTCATCGTCACCTTGTCGCCTCGCCCACACGCGGTCAACGCCGCCACTGCCACAGTCCCACACCACAGGCCAACTCGCACGATCATTCGCTCCATTGAATAGACTGTCCGGTGGCCACGGATACCACGCGCGCCACATCGTGGGCACGTACCACGAAGCCGGCATCCACGAGACGACGATTGAGCTCCGCTTCCACCACGGCGAGACGGCTGCGCGTGCTCCCCCGGCGGGGTTCGGGCCGGTGTGGCTCGGGCTCCGTCTGCGCAGTGGAGGCCACGTCGGCGGGTGCAGCCTGCCGCGTGGGACCGCCAACTGGCTGCCGCGCAAATGCCGCTTCGATCTCCGCGCCGAACCGCTCCAGCGCGGCGATCCCATCGCGCGCCATGCGCTCGATCATGTCGTCTTCCTCGTCCTGGACCGCGGCGGCATCCCCGGCGGCCTGCTCTCGCGACTCCTCGGCGGATTCCTCGCGCTCCACGGCGCGAACGAGCTCCCGCCGCTCGAGAATCAACGCCTCGAGATCCGGCGGGTACACGGCCAGGGCCTGCGTGTGCGCGCACGCCTCGTCCAGCGCGTCGATCGCGCGATCGGGGCGCGCGCGATCCGTGATGAAGCGATCGGTGAGCACCACGCTGGCCCGCAGCGCCTCGTCGGCGATGGCCACATTGTGGTGGCGCTCCAGCCGCTCGCGCCGGGCCTCCAGGATCTCCAGCGTGTGCTCGGCACTCAGCTCCCGCACCGTCACTTTCTGGAAGCGGCGCTCCAGCGCCGGATCACCGCAGATCCAGCGATCGTATTCGTCCTGCGTCGTGGCGCCGATCACACGGAATTCGCCGCGCACCAACGCGGGCTTGAGCATGTTCGCGGCATCCATCGCGACGCCCATCGCGGTGCCCTGCCCCATGAGGTTGTGCAGCTCATCGATGAACAGGATGGTGTTCGGGTCCGCGGACGCCGCGGCGACGACTCCCTTGAGGCGCTCCTCGTACTGGCCCCGGAACATCGTGCCCGCCAGCAGCGACACGTGGTCCAGCGCCAGGATCCGCGCACGGCGGAGCGCCAGCGGCACCGTACCGCTGGCCATGCGCTGCGCCAGCCCCTCGGCGATGGCGGTCTTGCCCACGCCCGCGGCACCCACGAGCGCCGGGTTGTTCTTGCTCTGGCGGAGCAGAATATCCATCACGCGCGCGATCTCATCGTCGCGGCAGCGGACGGGCTCCAGCTTGCCCGCGTGCGCCTGCGCGGTGAGATCGCGCGTGCACTGCTCGAGCGCCGAGTCGTTGGAGTGCAGCATGTCGCCAAGCATCACGGTCCCATCATTCCGAAGTACCAGGCAATGAGTGAATGCCCCCACAACAGCATGATCATTGCCGCCGGCGCAAGAAAGACCCCGAACGGGATTTTTGGCTTCTCGAACTCGGTCCCCGCGCGCCGGCTTCGAAGCCAGGGGAGTGGGAATACAAGGGGAACGAATACCACCAGCCCGAGGGCAGCTCCGACAAATATCGTCAGCAGCCCCCTCCATACGCCCACATGCGCACCCACCATGGCCATCAACGTCACATCGCCGAAGCCCATGGCTTCCTCATGAAGCACGCGTTTGCCAAGCCAGCCCATGGCGTACACCAGACTCGCGGCGATGAGCGCTCCGGCCACCGCATCATACAGGCCGGCGAAGGGAGAAGTTTCACCCATCGCAGCGGCGACGCCCGCGAACAGCAGCGCCCACAGCAGCCCGAACAGCGTGAATCCATCCGGAATGAGATAGTTGGCAGCGTCCGTGAGCATGACGCCCAGCAGAACAGTACCGAACACCGCCACGCGCAACGCCGTGAGCGAGGGGCCGTACTGCACGACGGCGGCGAGCCACCCGAGCGCGACGACGAGCTCCACCAGCGGATACACCGCCGAGATGCGTTCGCCGCAGCCGCTACAGCGCGCACGAAGTGCGAGCCAGCTCACGAGCGGAACATTCTCGTACCAGGTAATCTCGTGACCACAGCCTGGGCAGCGCGAGCGTGGCGAGACGACCGAGAGCTCCTTCGGCCAGCGCGCCACGCACACGTTGAGAAACGAGCCAAGGGCGGCGCCCAGAAGAAAGGCGATCAGGCGGGGCGCCGTGGTACCGGCGGGATCGAGCGTCACAGTCAGGCGTGAAAGTGGTGAAGAAGAATCCCGGCGGCAACGGCCACGTTGAGTGACTCGATTTCCGGCGCGAGGGGAACGCCAATGCGCCGCACCGCGCGACGGGCGGCATCGCTCGACAGCCCGGCGCCTTCATTGCTGACGATGAGGGCCATGGAAGGGGGCGAGGAGACGCCGTCGCACGACTCGCCGGCGCGATCCGCCGCCCACAGCGGAATGTCGTGCGCACGGACAAACTCGTCCAGCGTCTCCCAGGCGCACTGGAATACCGGATGATGGAACAGGGCACCCATGGCGCTACGCACCACCTTGCTGTTCCAGAGATCCACCGTACCGGGAAGCGCGAAGGTCGCGGTCGCGCCCAGCGCCGCGGCGGTGCGGACGAGCGTTCCGGCGTTACCGGGATCCTGCACCGCGTCGAGCACGAGGAGCCGGGCGGACTCGGGCAGGACCAGATTCTGCGGCGTACGTCGCGGAATGGTCGCAACGGCCAGAATGCCCTGGGGTTCCGCGGTGGAAGCCGCAGTCGTGAAATCGGCCGCCGTCACGTCCAGCACGGGAATTGCTCTGCTGTCCAGTGCGGCGCGGAGCGCCAGGCCACGCGCCGTGTCCACGAGGTCCGGTGCCGCCAACGCGCCATGGAGCCGCAGCGGGGAGCGCAGCAATTCTTCAACTGCGCGCAGTCCCTCTGCCACGAACAGTCCGTGCCGCTCGCGGGCGCGCCGGCGTTGGAGGTCGCGTGCCAGTGAAAGTAGCTTCACGCGGGCGTACCGCGGCTGGACCTGCGCCCGCTGCCGCGCCGCGTGGCGGCGCATCTCTTTCTGGAGATCATGCCATGAGACGACAGGTTGCGAGCGCGGTGCTGATCGGGTGTGCCGCCGCGTGTGCGACGATTTCCACACAGCAGGAAGTCCAGATGGGGCAGCAGTATTCGCAGCAGATCAATGCGCAGTTGCCGATCATCCAGGACGCGGAGATCAACCGGTACATCAACGTGCTGGGGGATTCGATCGCCAAGGTGAACGACACCCGCAATCTCGAGTGGCACTTCTACGTGGTGGACACCAAGGAGGTCAACGCCTTCGCGGTTCCCGGCGGCTACATCTACGTGAATCGCGGCCTCATTGAGCAGACCGACAAGATGGACCAGCTGGCGGGTGTGCTCGGTCACGAGATCGGTCACGTGCTGCGCCGGCACACGGTGAAGCTAATGGAGAAGGAGAACGCCGCCAACGTCGGCGTGCAGCTTGGCTGCATCCTGACGAAGGTGTGTTCCAACGCGGCCGCGGGAGCGGCGATCAACGTGGCGGGCACCGCCGTGTTCGCGAAGTTCAGCCGCCAGGACGAGACGGAAGCGGACGAGAGCGGCGTGCAGAACGTGACGCGCGCGGGCATCGATCCCCGGGGGATGCCCGAGATGTTCCAGAAGCTGCTGGACGAGCGCACGAGCAGCCCGGGTACGGTGGACGCCTGGTTCGCCACGCACCCTACCGAGGAGAGCCGCATTGCCGACACGAACGCGATGATCAAGAAGATCGATCCGGTCGTGCTGAATTCCCTCGCGCAGGACACGCCGAATTTCCACACGTTCAAGCAGCGGCTTCAGTCGTTGCCGCCGTCACCGCCGCCCACGCAGCCCGGGAACTGAACGCTCGAGCAGGTCATCGATCGCCAGGGGCGGACCCGGCTCGATGCGCGTCAGCGTCATGGCGAGCTCGAGTCCGTTCGCGCCCGTGGCGGCTCGCGTCGCGTGCAGCGCGAGCTGCGCCTCGAGACGTCGCTGCACCACGACACCGGCGTCCTCGCCGGCGTCGAGCACCAGCACGGCGAAATCGTCCGCGCCGAGCCGCGCAATCACGTCCGACGCGCGAAACGTCGCGCGCAGAATGTCGGCGGTCGTGCGCAGTCGCTGATTGCCGGCCTGCCACCCGGAGCGGTCGTTGAACGCGCGCAGTCCCTTCACATCCACCAGCGCGATCATCAGCCCGCGCGTTCGCGGCGCCAGCGTGAGATGGTGCTCGCAGAGCGCGAGAAAGCCCGTGCGGTTGTAGAGACCCGTCAGCTCGTCCGTCAGTGAAAGCTGGCGCAGCGTGTTTTGCAGGCGCTGCCGCTCGATGGCATAGCGGAGGACGCGCGGCAACATGGCGGCGCCGAGCTGGTCGAGCACGACCGTGTCCTGGGCGTCGCCGGACGTGCCGCCCAGGCCCGGGATGACACTCGATCCAGCCTCCTGCATCACGAGCACAATGGGGACATCCGGCGCCTGATCGCGAGCGCGATGCACGACTTCGGCCGCCATGTCGGAAGTACTCGACACGTCCAGCAGCACGACCTCCACGCCGCCACTGGCCAGCCGCTCGAGCACATCCGGGGTCGAGCGGGCCAGGTCAATCAGCGTGATGTCGGAGAATCCGCCCCGCAGGAGGTCGGAGATGACCCGAATCGTGGTATCGCTGCGTGATACGATGAGGGCGGAGTGCGGTGCACTGTCCATGGCCGACCGGTGGAGGACCGGGCGCACGGCGTGCGCCCTCTGGATGACGGGCGCCGGCCGGCGTTCGTCACACGGCGCGTTGTCCACCGGGACGCGCGAGAACATCATTCGCGCATGCGCATCGCACTCACGATTGCCGGCTCGGATTCCGGCGGGGGAGCGGGTATCCAGGCCGACCTCAAGACCTTCCAGCGCTTCGAGGTCTTCGGTACGACCGTCATCACCGCCATCACGGCGCAGAATACGCTCGGCGTGCGCGACTGGATGGCCGTCCCGGTGGCGCTCGTCGAACAGCAGCTCGAAGCCGTGGTAGCGGACCTGCCGCCGGCCGCACTCAAGAGCGGCATGCTCGCTGACCGGAGTATCGTCGGCGCCGTCGCGCGCGGCATTCGCGCGCACCACCTTGCACCGTACGTCCTGGATCCCGTGATGGTCGCCACATCGGGTGATCCGCTGCTCGAAGCGGATGCCATTGCGGCGATTCGGGACGAGCTGGTGCCGCTCGCGACGCTGGTCACGCCCAACGTCCCCGAGGCGGCCATCCTCACCGGTTTGGCGATTCACGATGTGGATGACATGGAGCGCGCCGCGCACGCGCTCGTGGCGCTTGGTGCCGGAGCGGCGCTCGTGAAGGGCGGCCATCTCGAGGACGACGACGCGACCGATGTGCTCCACGACGGCACGACGGTCCGCCGCTTCGTGCACGAGCGGTTGCGCACGCGGCACACGCACGGTACAGGCTGCACGCTGTCCGCCGCGATCACCGCGCATCTCGCCCTCGGCCTCTCGCTTGCTGATGCCGCTGAGCGCGCGCTCGACTATGTGCACCGCGCGATCGCGGCGGCGCCCGGACTGGGCCAGGGGAACGGGCCGCTGAATCACCTGGCCTGAGCGCCGCCCGGCGTCGCGCGCCTCACATCCCCCGGATCCACCCCGTGACGACTCGCTCGAAGGCTGCCTGCGCGCGCTCGACCGCGCGCAGCACACCGGCATGATCCAGCGGGGCAGCGGCGAGCCCCGAGGCGGGATTGGCGATGCAGCTCAGCCCGGCGACGCGCATGCCGCCGGCCCGGGCGGCGAGAACCTCCGGGACCGTGGACATGCCGACGGCATCCGCACCCAGACGCTCCAGCATGCGAATCTCCGCCGGCGTCTCGTACGATGGGCCCAGCAGTCCCGCGTACACGCCCAACACGAGCGGGACTCCGGCCGCACGGGCCGCGGCGCGCACCTGCTCGAGCAGCTCATCGTCGTAGGGAGCCGACATGTCGGGAAATCGCTGTTCTCCGTCCGGCACTTCACCCGCCAGCGGATTCCGCCACATCAGGTTGATGTGGTCGCGAATGAGCATGAGATCCCCGCTGCGAAAGGTGCGACGAATTCCTCCCGCCGCATTGGAGACGAGGAGCGTGCGCGCACCA
>JBOHTE010000775.1:0-1318 GCA_050733555.1 Gemmatimonadaceae bacterium
CAGCGCCGCGTCGTGCGCGTTCACCGGCGCCCCGCTGCGCGCCGCGCTGGGGTCGGCGAGGATTCGGGTGACGGCCTGCTCCACGTCCTGGCGCCAGTGCGCGCCGCGACAGGCGGACGTGGTCTCCAGATCGGAGAGTCTGCCGAGCAGCGCGATGCCGTTGTGGCGCTCCTCCGACGGATCGCACGAGATGAAGACGACGGGGACTTCCAGCGCCAGCGCGTCGGCCAGCGTCGCGCGCGTACCGCCCACGCCGCCCTCGGCGCGCGGGTCGGCGGCGGCGATGAGAAGGTCGCACTGGCGCAGCAGCACCGCCGACTGCACACGGAAGGCGCGATTGCGCTGCTCGCGCGCGAGCGGGTCTGGCGTCTCCAGGTCCGGTGCGCGCGGTGCGCAGCGTCCGTCCAGCTCGATCACAGAGTCACAACGTTCCAGGAGCGAGTCGAACGCCGCCTTGTTCTCTATAGCGCTGTTGTCGCGGTAGGACGCAGCATCGCATGGCAGCACGGCCACGAGCTCGACGCGGGTGCGCGCGGCGAAGGAGTGTACGCCGGAGCGGGCGGCCTGCTCGAAGGCGATGACCGACTCGAATGCGATCTGGTCGGTGCCGTCCGCAAGACCGGAGACGACGCGGAGTACGGGGTTCGGCCCGGCGCTCGCCGCAGTGGTGGAGAGCGCGTCTCGCGGGCGCATCGCGGCGCCCGGCGCGTCATACCACCCCGCGATCTCCGGCACGTCGGCAGCCGAGTCAGTCAGCGGCGACAGTTTCTCCAGCGTCGCGGCCATCACTCCGAAGACATCCGAGAGCCGCGCCCGCAGGCTCGAGCGCTGATCGTCCGCCACGGCGATCGCGCCAACCACGCCAACCCGCAACACGAGCGAGGGATTGTCGTACGAGCCAGCCATTCGCGGGCTCCGTTGCCCGGGGGTGAGGACTACCGCGAATTCGTGGGGGTGAAGTGTTGCACCAGAGGTGGTCTGATGTCCAGACTTGGCGGCTTCTCTGGCTCACGGAAACTCGCTCTGCGCGGCTTCCGGACCGGAGGTTGTCCAGGTGGTTGGTGCCCCTGATGGCGGTGCGCTGGTGTGGGTGGTCGCGAAGTGCAACTATGCTTCGCCGTAGACCATGGCGAAGAACGCAGCCACGTCCAGTTCGAGCGCGCCACGGCCTGGTACCGGCTCCCAGATGAGCCGATCCGTCAGCACTTCGGGGCGCGCATCGTCAGGCCGCCAGCGCTCGATGAGCCGGGAGTCGAGATCCACGATCCAGTATTCGGGGATGCCGGCGCGCTGATAGCGCCGCCGCTTGAGCTGGCGA
>JBOHTE010000776.1:0-1258 GCA_050733555.1 Gemmatimonadaceae bacterium
CTGCTGGACATCGCCCGGATCGAAGCGGGTCGGCTGACGCTCCGGCTCGCGGAATTCACGATCACCGAGCTCTTTGCCGCGCTGCGCGGCATCTGTCGCCCGCTCATGACGTCGGGCAACGTGACGCTCTCGTTCAGTGAGAGCGAACTAATGGCGCCGCTGTTCACGGACGATCAGCGGCTGGCCCAGATTCTCCGCAACTTCCTGTCGAATGCGATCAAGTTCACGGAGCGCGGCGCGATTCGTGTCACGGCCAGCGCCGAGGAGCACGGCATGGTGCGCTTCGCCGTGATCGATACCGGCATAGGCATTGCACCCGAGGACCACGAGCGGATTTTCCGGGAGTATGTGCAGGTGGACGGCCCGGTGCAGCGGCGGGTTCGCGGCACGGGACTGGGTCTGCCGCTCACGCGGAAGCTGGCGGCGGTGCTGGGCGGGCGGATCGAGCTGGAGAGCGACCTCGGGCGCGGATCCACGTTCAGCGTGATCATTCCGCGTTGTCACGCAGAAGGTGCGGAAGAGGGCGGAGAGGCGGGAGAGGCGGGAGAGGCGGGAGAGGCGGACGGCGGCGGCGCTGGGAGTACTGGGGGTGCGGCCTCCGCTGGCCGTGCTGCCGCCGCGCCGGCGGAGGAGCGCACCGTACGGAAGGAGCACATTGGGGCGCGGCACGGTGCCACGCCGCCGGATACTCCCGACAGGTAGGCAGGATGGGGAAATCCCAGCTTCACGACCAGGATGGTACGGTGTCGGGTGCAGCCGGTTCCACGCCGAACGGAGCGCGAGACAAGGGCGCGGCGCCAGGCGCGGTGCCAGGCGCGGCATCGAACGTGGCGTCGGGCATGGCGTCGGGCGCAGAGGATCGCGCCGGGCAGTGTGCGGTGAACGGCGCGGCCGAGCCGGCCACGATTCTCGTGGTGGACGACGCGCCGGGAAATCGCTATGCGGTGTCGCGTATTCTGCGCGGCGCGGGGATGCGCGTGATCGAGGCGGAGAACGGCCGCGACGCGCTGCGTCTCATGAAGTCGGCGCCGGATCTCGTGGTCCTCGACATCAGGCTGCCGGACATCACCGGCTACGAGATCTGTCGCAGCATCAAGACCAATCCGGCGACGGCGTTCACGCCGGTCATGCATCTGTCGGCGAGCTACACGGCGGACACCGACCGCGCGTTCGGGCTGGAGGCGGGAGCCGATGCGTACCTCACGCATCCCGTCGAGCCCGAGCTGCTCGTCGCGACCGCGCGAGCGCTGCTCAGGGC
>JBOHTE010000777.1:0-3941 GCA_050733555.1 Gemmatimonadaceae bacterium
GGGATCTCGTCGACGCCTTTCCGGCGGCGCGCGACGTGTTCGCTACGGCAGACGAGGCGCTTGGCGTCCCCCTCGCGACCCTGTGCTTTGATGGACCCGAGAGTGAGCTCACCGCCACGCGCAACGCGCAGCCGGCGCTCCTCACGCACGGGGCCGCCGTCTGGGCCGTGCTTGGCGCACAGGCAGCTCCGCACGTCCGCGCCGCGGCCGGTCATTCCCTCGGTGAGTTCACGGCCTATCACGCTGCTGGTGCGCTGCCCTTCGTGGACGCCGTGCGACTCGTACGGCGACGCGGCGAGCTCATGTACCAGAGCGGCGTGCAGTGCCCGGGCAGCATGGCGGCGGTGCTGGGGCTCGACGGAGATACCGTGAGTCGTGTGTGCGGTGCCGCGTCGGCGAGCGGTCCCGGAACTGTCGTGCCCGCCAATTTCAATACGCCGGAGCAGATTGTGATCTCCGGTCACGACGCAGCAGTCGAGCGCGCGATGGAGCTGGCGCGCGAAGCCGGCGCCAAGCGGGTGCTCAAGCTCAACGTGAGCGGTGCGTTTCATTCGCCGCTCATGGAAGTCGCCGCTGCGGGACTGCATGAGGCGCTCCGGTCCGCCACCTGGACGTCCCCGGCATTTCCGGTGTACGCGAACGTCAATACCGAACCGATCCGGGAAGCGGCCCGGGCGGAGCAGGTGCTGCTGCAGCAGCTCACGGCGGCGGTGCGGTGGACCGACGAGGTGAGCGCGATGGCCCGCGACTATCCCGACGCAACGTTCGTCGAGATGGGCCCGGGTTCGGTGCTCGCCAATCTGGTCAGGCGCATCATCCCTGGCGCGCGGACCGTGCCGTGCGGTACGGCCGCCGAGGTTGAACGTTTCCTGGCGCAGCTCTCGTAATGCAGCTCGATCTCACGGGAAGGGTCGCGCTGGTCACGGGTGGCACGCGTGGCATCGGACGCGAGATCGCCGCGACGCTGCTCGAGTGTGGCGCGCGCGTGGCGATATCCGGTCGCACGGCGGACACCGCGCACGCGGCGGCAGCCTCGCTCGGCGGTGGAACGCTCGGCTTTGGCGCGGACGTTGCCGTACCCGGGGATGTGACGCGATTGATCGCCGCGGTGGAAGCGGCCTTCGGATCCCTCGACGTCCTCGTGAACAATGCCGGTGTCACCCGCGACAACGTTCTGGTCCGCCTGAAGGATGAGGACTGGGACACCGTGGTCGACACGAATCTGCGCGGGGCGTTCCTGGCTATCCGCGCGGCGGCGCGCGGCATGATGAAGCGGCGTTGGGGGAGGATCATCAACATCACCAGCGTCGTGGGCCTGTCAGGGAACAAGGGGCAGGCCAACTATGCCGCGAGCAAGGCGGGGCTCATCGGCCTCACCAAATCGGTTGCGAAGGAGCTGGCGTCGCGGAACGTCCTGGCGAATGCCATCGCGCCGGGCTTCATCGACACCGACATGACCGCCGCGCTGACGCCCGAGGCGCAGGCGACCCTGCGCGCGCAGATTCCGCTGGGACGGCTCGGTGCGCCGGCTGATGTGGCCAATCTCGTCGCCTATCTGGCGTCCGACCAGTCGGCCTACATCACGGGACAGGTCTTCGTGGTGGATGGCGGGATGGTCATGTAACTTTCAGAAGCCGTTCGGCCCACGTACATTGGCACACCACCATTCACATCCGAGGACGACATCCATGGCGGATCTCGACGAGAAGGTCAAGGAAATCATCGCCAAGGAGCTTGGCGTCGAACGCGAAAAGCTCACTGATGATGCAAGCTTCATGGAAGACCTGGGCGCGGACAGTCTCGACACGGTCGAACTGGTCATGGAATTCGAGAAGGAGTTCGACATCGACATTCCCGACGAGGATGCCGAGAAACTCCGCACGGTCGGAGATGCGCTGAACTATCTCAAGGGCAAGGTTTCGGAGTGACCAAGCGGCGGGTCGTCGTCACCGGAATGGGAGCGATCACGCCTGTCGGCAATGACGTGGCGACGACCTGGCAGGCCCTGCTCGCCGGGAAATCCGGCGCGGGACCCATTACCAAATTCGATCCGACGAACTTCGCGGTGCGCTTTGCCTGCGAGGTGAAGGGGTTCGATCCGCTGCTGTACATGGACCGCAAGGAAGCCAAGCGCGCCGACCAGTTCACGCAGTACGCGCTGGCGGCGGCGCAGCAGGCCATGCGCGATGCGGGCCTTGGCTCCGGCGCCGGCTACGATCCGGATCGGACGGGAGTGATCATCGGCAGCGGCATTGGGGGGCTGAAGACGTTCGAGGAGCAGCACGACCAGTACCGGGAACGGGGACCGAGCAAGATTTCTCCGTTCTTCATTCCGATGTTCATCTCCGACATCGCGGCGGGACTCGTCTCCATGCAGTTCAATGCGAAGGGACCCAACTACTCCACCGTGTCGGCATGCGCGACGAGTGCGCACGCCATTGGCGATGCGTTCCGCACCATCCAGTACGGCGATGCGGATGTCATGATCACCGGCGGAGCCGAAGCCACGGTGACCGCCATGGCGATTGGCGGCTTCTCGAACATGCGCGCGCTGTCCGAGCGCAATGATGAGGCCGAGACCGCGTCCCGTCCGTTCGACCTCACCCGCGACGGATTCGTCATGGGCGAGGGGTCGGCCATCCTGATTCTGGAGGAGCTCGAGCATGCGCGGCGGCGCGGCGCACGCATCTATTCCGAGGTCGCGGGATACGGTGCGACCGGCGATGCCTACCACATCACCGCGCCGGCTCCGGACGGCGAAGGCGCGCAGCGCGCCATGAAACGGGCCCTGCTGGATGCCGCGCTCACTCCTGAAACCGTGCAGTACGTCAACGCGCACGGGACGTCCACACCGGCCAACGATCTGAACGAGACGCGGGCCATCAAGGCGGTGTTCGATGAAGCGGTGCAGACGCTCAACGTCAGCTCGACCAAGTCGAGTACGGGACACATGCTGGGCGCTGCCGGCGCGGTGGAGTTCCTGATCTCATCGCTGGTGGTGCAGGAGGGACGCATTCCTCCCACGATCAACTACCGCACGCCGGACCCGGAGTGCGATCTCAACTACACGCCCAACACAATGGTGGAGCGGAACGTCACCGCGGCGCTATCCAACAGCTTTGGCTTCGGGGGACACAACGTCTCGCTCGCCGTCAAGCGCCTGGACGAGTGACCATGCCGGCATCCTTCGCATTCGATCCCGCGTCGCTGGCGGATTCTGCCCTGCAGCCGATCGCCGCCCGCGCCGCGCGCGGCGAACGACTCACGCGGGCGGATGGAGCCGTCCTGTTCCGCTCGCCCGATCTCATTGGTGTCGGGGCGCTGGCCGATGCGGCCAATCAGGCGCGCCACGGCACGCGCGTGTATTTCGCCGCGAACCAGCACATCAATCCCACCAACGTCTGCATCCTGCGCAAGACGTGCGTGTTCTGCTCGTACGCGCGCCTGCCGAAGGAAGACGGGGCGTACCGCTACACCATGGAGCAGGTGTACGCGGAAGCGGCGGCGAATCCGTACGTGCGCGAGTTTCACATCGTTGGCGGGCTCGACATGCATGCGAATCTCGCCTACTACGCGGAGATGTTTCGCGGGCTCAAGGAGCGGCATCCCAGGGTGCACATCAAGGCCCTCACGGCGGTGGAGATCGCGCACATCGCGCGCATTGACAAGGCGTCCGTGGAGCATGTGCTGACGACGCTGCAGGCGGCAGGCCTCGACACGCTTCCCGGCGGCGGAGCGGAAGTGTTCTCCAAGGGCGTGCGCGCCACGATCGCGGATCGCAAGCTGGCCGCGGAGGACTGGATCAACGTCCACCGCGTTGCCCACAGCCTTGGCATCCGCTCCAACTGCACGATGCTGTACGGTCACGTGGAGACGATCGAGGACCGCATGGAACACCTGCAGATGCTGCGCGACCTGCAGGACGAGACGGGCGGGTTTTT
>JBOHTE010000778.1:0-6475 GCA_050733555.1 Gemmatimonadaceae bacterium
GGTCTCGGTCGATTCCATGAATCGGCTGGCGCGTGCCACCGCGAAGCGGGCGCTCGCGCTCGACTCGACGGTATCCGAAGCGTACATCGCCGAAGGCAATGCGTTGCTGAACGAGATGCGCTTCACGGACGCAGTCCGGGCCTTCGCCAAAGCGTACGCCATGGATTCGACCAACACCGACGCCGTGTCGGCGTATGGCTCGTCGCTGCTCGGCGTTGGCCGAATAGACGAAGGCGTCGGCCTCCTCCGCCGGGCGCGTGAACGAGATCCGCTCTCCGCGATTATCGTCGGCATCCTCGGCTATGGGCTCGAGCTGCGTCGTCAGTACGACAGTGCGATCGCCACGACCAGAGCCGCGGTCGATCTGGATACCAGGAACGTCCTGGCGCACCAGGGGCTTGGCTTCCTGTTCGCGTTCAACAACATGCCCGACAGCGCCGTACGCGAGCTCGAGAGGGCGTTCGCTCTGGATTCCACGTTGTTCGGCCGTCGCAGCAATCTGGTGTTCGCGTATGCGGTCGCCGGCCGATGGAACGACGCGTTGCGCCAACGCGCGTTGCTCGAGCGCGAATCCGGTGGCAACTCGCCCAACTACTTTCGGATGATCACGAGTCTTGCGTTTGGCGAGTACGACGCAGCAATGACGGCACTCGAGCGTGGCGTGGCGACCCGCGAGCCCTTGCTGGGACTTCCGAGCATCTCCTGCGACCCGATCTTTGACCCGCTCAAGGTGGATCCACGTTACATCGCGCTCGTGCAACGGCTCGGCGAGCGTATGTGTCCGGCGTCGGGGAAATGGCCCGTCGCCGCGCCTCACCTCCCTCACCCTCCCTCGCCAAACCGCCCGAACTTCAGCGCGAGCGTGGGCAGCACGAACAGCGTGAGCGCGGTCGACGTCACGAGGCCGCCCAGAATGACGATGGCCAGCGGGCCTTCGATCTCGCGCCCCGGCGCGCCGCTGCCCACCGCCAGCGGCAGAAGACCCAGCGCGGTCACCGCCGCCGTCATCACCACGGGGCCCAGTCGCTCAGCGGCGCCGCGGATCGCGGCGGCGGGTCCCCACGTCTCGCCCTCGTGTCGCACGAGATGGTCATAGTGCGAAATCAGCATGATCGCGTTGCGCGTGGAGATGCCGAAGAGTGTGACGAATCCCACGAGGGAGCCGAGTGACAGGAGACTACCGGTGGCGAACACCGCGAACACACCGCCCACCAGCGCGAAGGGCAGGTTGGCCAGCACGAGCAGCGAGCGGCGCGCGTTCCCGAACGCCATGGACAGGAGGATGATGATCCCGGCCGCAACGAGCAGGCTGCGCATGAGCAGTTCGCGCTGCGCGGTCTGCTGCGCGGCGGCCGTGCCCGTGATCTCGGTATAGACGCCGTGCGGAAGTCGCGTGCCCGTCGCGATCCGCCGAGTGAGCGCGGCGGTGAAGGAGCCCACGTCCCGACCCGTCACGTTGGCGGTGAGGTACTGCACGCGACGCGCGCCCTCGTGTGCAATGGAGTAGCGCCCCGACGTGCGCGCGATGGTGGCGACCTGTCCGAGCGTGACGAGATGGCCGCCAACGCTGCTGAGTGGCAGCTCGCCGAGATCCTCCGGGCGCGTGAGTGTGGCTCGATTCAGCACCACGACGACATCCGTCGAGCGATTCCCTTCGAAGATCTGCGCGACGGTCGTGCCCTCGGTGGCCGTCTCCACGGCCGCGAGCGCATCGGCCGCGGGAATGCCAAACGCCGAGAGCGCATCCGGGCGCAGGCGCACCATCACCTCGGGCGACACCGCCGGCGCACCCACCAGCACGTCCGTCGCCCCGGGTACGGCGCGCGCCACGCTGCCCACAATACGCGCGGCGACGTCGAGACTGTCCAGGTCGGAGCCGAACACTTTCACCACCACCGGCGCCGTGCTGCCGGACAGGACCTCCTCCATGCGTTCGGTAAGGTACGGCATGATCGCGACGCCGACCCCTGGAATCGCCTCGATCCGCTGTCGCAGCTCATCCTGCAGCGACCGGGCGGCTTTGCCGCTCACCGGACGGAGGTCCACCTCGAATTCGCTGTAGTGTGGGCCGAAGGTATCCTCACCCAGTTCCGCGCGCCCCACGCGCTGCCCAACCGAGCGCACACGGTGGTCCGCGAGCATGGCCGTCGTCGCGATGCGGCCCAGCCGGAGCGACTCGTCCAGCGACGTTCCCGGCACGGCCCACATGTGCACGCGAAAGTGCCCTTCGTTGAAGTCGGGGAGGAAGGTCGTGCCGAACGTTGGCACCAGCGCGACCGCGACGACAATGAGCGCGAGTGTCGCCACGATCACCGCGCCGGGGTGCCGCTCGAGACGCGCGAGCGTGCTGGTGTACCACTGCTTCAGTTGCGCAAGGAGCCGGGACTCGCCCGCGTGCTGCGCGCGGCGCGCGAGAAACACCATGGTGAGCGCCGGCGTCACCGTGAGCGCCACGGCGAGCGACGCCAGAATCGCGAAGATGTATGACAGCCCCAGTGGCCGGAACAGCGCTCCCTGTACGCCGGTGAGCGTGATCACGGGCAGGAACACCAGCGCCACGATGAACGTCGCGTACACGACGCTCGATCGCACCTCGAGCGACGCATCGATCACGACGGCTGTGGTGGGTCGCGGACTCGGCAGCGCGCGGTTCTCGCGCAGGCGGCGCGCGATGTTCTCGACATCGATGATCGCGTCGTCCACGACTTCGCCAATGGCGATCGCGAGGCCGGCGAGGCTCATCGTGGAAATGGAGAAGCCGAGCTGCTCGAGCACGATGATCCCGGCGAGGAGCGAGAGGGGAATCGCCGTGAGGGAGACGGCCGCGGCGCCGAGATCGGCGATGAACAACAGCAGCACCACCGCCACCAGCACGCCGCCCAGCAGGAGCGAGCGTCCGATGTTGCGAAGTGCCACGTCAATGAAGTCGGCGGGCCGGAAAATGGACGGATCGAGCACGAACCCCTCGGCGGCGGTGGCGCCCTTCATTTCGTTCACCGCCTGCTCCACCGCCGTTGATACATCACGAATGTTGGTCCCGATCTGTGCGTCGATCGTGAGCATGACGCCGGGCGTGCCGTTGATGAGCGCGGCGCCAATGCGGGGCTCGGGCCCGTCCGCCACCGTCGCCACGTCGCCGAGTCGCAGCACCGCGCCGTGAGCTTCGCGCACCGCACTGCGCGCGAGGAGTGCCGGCGTGGTAAGCTGCCCCTCAGTGCGCACGGGGATGCGCTGATTGGCGTTGTCCAGAACGCCGGCGCCGCGCACCGCCGTGGCGCTGCGCGCCGCCGCGACCACATCGGTGAGCCCGAGCCCGAGCGCGCGGAGCCGGTCCGGCTGCACCTGCACCTGGAGCTGGCGGACCTCGCCGCCGAACACGGTCACGTGCGCCACGCCGGGCACGGCGAGGAGGCGCGGCGCGAGCGTCCAGTCCGCGAACGTGCGTGCATCCATGAGCGAACGCGTGGGCGATGTGAGCCCGATGACGAGCGCGGTGCCCGTACTCGCGGTGAGCGGTGTCATCACGGGCGCCTTCGCCGTGGCTGGCAGCCGCCGCATGGCCTCCGTGAGCCGCTCCGCCACGGCCTGTCGCGCGCGGTACACGTCGGTACCCTCCGCGAAGATCGTGGTGATCGCCGAGAGCCCCTGAATGGATTGTGAGCGCACGCTCGCGATCCCCGTGACGCCGGCAATCGCATCCTCAATGGGCTTCGTGACGAGGATCTCGACTTCCTCCGGCGTCAGCCCGGGCGCTTCCGTCTGGATGGATACCTGCGGCGGGGCGAACTCGGGGAACACATCATAGCGTGCGCGCGCCAGCACCTCGAGGCCGTACAGCACGAGCGCCACCGCGAGCGCGATGACGATCCCGCGGTGCCGCACCGAGAAGGTGACAATGGCGTTGAGCATGGGCGTCTCGCGGCCGGCTCAGGGTCCGCCTTCGTCTTCTTCACCGCCGCCGGTGCGCGAACGGAACTCCTCGGACAGGAGCAGCTGCGCGCCGCGTACGACAACGGTATCTCCGGCGCTCACCTCCGTTGCGCCTCCCGTGTGCACGAGCCACCCATCGTGCACCGGCTCGCTCGTGTCCACACGTCGGCGGACGAACAGTGCTTCCCTGGCTTCGCCCGTATGGCGCACGAACACCCAGGACAGTCCGCCCCACTGCACCACGGCGTCCGTGGGTATCAGCACGCCGCCCTCTGCGGCACCTGGCACAGTGACCGTGGCCATTAACGGCGCACCCGGGCGTGCGCCCGGCCAGAGTGGTCGCGTGCGATAGAGGTAGACGGGCGCGCGGGTGAGCGAGTCCACGTCCGCTGCGGGGCCCACCAGGCGCGCTGTGGCGGACGCGTTGGGCGCGCCAAGCGGTGAGACCGAGATCGCTTCGGGCGCGCTGCGCGGAGCGGTGGGTCTCCAGACGATGCGGGCGAGAAGCTCGCTGAAATCGGTGAGCTCGAGCAGTTGCTGGCCGGCCTGCACCATTTCGCCTGGCTGCACACTGAGTGCGGTGACCACACCGGTGCGCGGCGCCGCCAGCGGTGCTGCGTCGGACACTTGCGCGAGGACAGTGCCGGCCGCGACATGCTCGCCCAGCGACGGCCAGTGACCACCGGCGGCGCTCACTCTGCCGGCCACCGCGGAGCGGATACTCGCGATGCGCCCGGGCTCGGCAACGAGCTCCCCGGTGAGCGTCATGGTGCGAGCCCGGGTGGCTGCACCGAGCACGTGTGTCTCGATCCCGGCGCGCGACAGCGTTTCGGAATCGAGCGCCACCGCCGTCTCCGCACCCAACGGTCCCGGGACCGTACGCGTGCGCGACGGAGCGGCGACCTGCGCTTCCTCATTGCGCGCCGTCTGTGGGCGTTTCGAGACGAAGACGGCAGCCGACACCGCCGCACCGAGCACGACGCCGCAGGCGATGAGGAGAACGTTCTTTCTGGTGGTGTTCACAGGTGCATGTTCACTCGTGGCTGTCCTGTGGTGCCTCGCGCGCCGAGTCCCGCGGCGCGAGCAGATCCGGCCAGCGGGTGGGGAGAGCGGAGCGCCACAGTCCCGTGGATCGTTCGAGCGCCACGCCCGCCGTGAGATCGCGCGCCGTTGCCTGATGTCGCGTGCGCTGTGCGCGCGTCTCAGCCATCTGCGCCATCGCGACCTCCGTGCGCCCCACCTCACCGCGCTGGTAGGCGCCTTCCACCAGTTGCAGCTGCGTCTCCATGGCGTGGATGAGTGAATCCGCAACGCTGGCCTCCGCGCGCGCAGCGCTGCATGCTGCGGCGCTCGAGTCAACCGCCGCGAGAATCGAATCCTGCAGCACTGCCACGCGCGCCGCCTGTTCCGCACGGCGCGCTCGTGCTTCGGCGATCGGCCCCCGCGCGCGATCGATGGCGATCGCTGGGATACCGAGCGAGAGAACCCAGCGACGGATCCCCTGTTCCCAGGTGATTCCCGGTCCGATCGTGAGATCCGGGTACTGCCGCGCGACCTGTTCGTGCAGATCGGCTTCCGCGGCGGCGTAGTCGGCGAGCGCAGCGCCCAGATCAGCGCGCGTGGTGAGCGCGAGCGTCTCCAGCGTGTCGTGGGGGAGGGAATCAGCCAGCTTGCAGCCAGCGCGTTCACCTGCGCGAAGTGGCAGTCGCTCGACTTCCGCGAGAGGCACGGCGAGCGACCGCGCCAGTGCCAGCCGGCTCTCGGTGCGCATGCGACTGGCCTGATCGGCCGCGACGGCCGCGCTCTGCAGCTCGCCCGCTACGCGAGCCAGGTCGGTGCGCGTGATCTGCCCGTCGGCGAAGCGGACCTGGAGGAGCCGTTGCAGTTCCGCCAGTCCAGCAGTTTCGGCGCGCGCATCCGCGAGCGCCACGTCCGCGCCCAGAGCGACCACGGCCGCTTCGCGGGTGTTCTGGACGACATCCCACCCCGCGGCCTGCAATCGCAACTGCGCGGCGAGAGTGAGCGCGCGAGCGTGCGCGATTCGCGCAGCTCGCTTGCCTCCGGTCTCGAACGTGAGTCCCGTCGCGAGCGCGAAGGTCCAGGGAGTTGAATGCCCTTCATCCGGGTGGGCAGCGCGTTCCACGGAAGCGGTGGCGGCCGGATATGGTCGTGCGCCCGCGCTCACCTCCCCCGCGCGCGCGACATCCACGGCACGCCGCGCCGCTGTCAGATCCGACCGGAAGAACACGGCGGCGAGTGCGAGCTGCGTGGGACCCCAGGCGCTGTCGCGCAGGGTCGCGTTCTGTTCCGCGAGGAAGCGCGCGAGCGCGGGTTCGTTCAGATGTCGCTCAGTGAAAATCGCCGCCGCCTGCTCGCCGAACGGGAGCGGCGCGGGCTGGTAGTGCTGCGCGCCGAAGCAGGCTGCGGTGAGGAGCAGGAGCAGTGTGCCGGTGGTAAGTGCGAGTCGTGGCATCCGAGTTGCTGTCCAGACCTCTGATATGTGGGAATGACCGCGATACAGGCCCGGGTGGTGGCAGCCACTCCA
>JBOHTE010000779.1:0-3872 GCA_050733555.1 Gemmatimonadaceae bacterium
CACGCCGGCCCGCACCGCGATGATATCGTCCTCTCGCACGATGGCCACGACTTGCGCAGTTACGGATCGGCGGGGCAGCAGCGGACCGCCGCCATCGTGCTGCGCCTACTGGAGGGTGCCACCTTTCGCGCGGCGACGGGGAGTGAACCCATCGTGCTGCTCGACGATCCGTTCGCGGAGCTCGATGCGCGGCGCACGACGCGCATTCTGGAGCTGCTGTGCGTGGACGGTCGGGGGCAGATCATTCTCGCGGTGCCGCGCGCGAACGACATTCCGGCCGGGCTCACCCGGCTGGAACGTCGCCGGATCGTGGCGGGCGAGATTTCCACGCTGTCGTGATGGCACCGCCGCGCAAGGGAAAACCGCAGCCCATTGGCGACGCGCTGACGACGTATCTGGATCAGTCCGGGTTGGCGAAGCGGGTGGAGCAGGCGGGGATCATCGCGGAGTGGGCACGCATCGTGGGTGAGCAGATCGCGTCGGTCACGGAGCCGCAGATGATCTCGCGTGACGGCACACTGTTCGTGGCCGTGCGCACGAACTCATGGATGCAGGAGCTGTCGCTGATGGAGCCGCAGATTCTGCGGCTGTTGAACGCGCACGCCGGCGCGCTGACGATCGCCCGCATTCACTGGCGATTGATGCGCTAACTGCTTGCAATTGCTGGATTTTGGGCTAGATTTACAAGGTTCGGCGGTTTTGCGTATTCGGTATGTATTCGGTAGGGGAATTCGTTCAAACACATCAGTCGGGATCAGGTGGAAATGGCCAGAGACGGAAGCGCGTCGGAGCACTACGATGCCGGTCAGATTCAGGTACTCAAGGGACTCGAGGCGGTCCGCAAGCGGCCGGGGATGTACATCGGGTCCACGTCCTCGCGCGGATTGCATCACCTCGTGTTCGAGGTGGTGGACAACTCCATTGACGAGGCGCTTGCCGGCTATGCGGATTGCGTAGACGTCATCATTCACGCGGACAATTCCATCCGGGTCAGCGACAACGGGCGCGGCATTCCGGTGGATGTGCACCCAACGGAAAAGATCCCCGGCGTCGAGCTCGCCATGACGGTGCTGCACGCCGGCGGCAAGTTCGACAAGAGCGCCTACAAGGTGTCGGGCGGACTGCACGGCGTGGGCGTCTCGGTGGTGAATGCGCTGTCGGAGAAACTCGAAGTCTGGGTGAAGCGCGACGGGCACGAGCACCACATGGCATTCGAGCGCGGCATTACCAGCAGCAAGCTGCGCACCGTGCGCAAGATCGCGAAGACCGACAACGGTACGACGGTGTGGTTCAAGCCGGATCCCACGATCTTCACGGAGCTCACGTACGATGCCGGCATTCTCATTGGCCGTCTGCGCGAGCTGTCCTACCTGAACAAGGGCATCACCATCACGTTCTCGGATGAGCGGGCGACGCCCGCACAGACCGAGACCTTCCGCGCGAAGGGCGGCCTCCAGGAATTCGTCGCGTACCTGAACAAGGGGAAGAAGGCGCTGCACCCCGATGTCATGTACGTCGACACGTCGCGCGACGACATCGCCATCGAGCTCGCCATTCAGTACAACGATGGCTACAACGAGAACGTGTTCTCGTTCGTGAACAACATCAACACGATCGAGGGCGGCACGCACCTCACCGGCTTCAAGAGCGCGCTCACGCGTGTGGTCAACCAGTACGCCCAGAAGGGGAATTTCCTGAAGAAGGCGGACTTCACGCTCACGGGCGAGGATGTGCGCGAGGGGATGACGGCCGTGCTGTCGATCAAGGTCCGCGAGCCGCAGTTCGAGGGGCAGACCAAGACGAAGCTCGGCAACTCGGAGGCCGAAGGCGCGGTGCGCAGCGCGGTGAACGAGTTCCTCGCGGCGTATCTCGAGGAGCACCCGCGCTCGGCCAACACCGTGGTGGAGAAGGCGGTGTCGGCGGCGCGCGCGCGCGAGGCGGCGCGCAAGGCACGCGATCTCACGCGCAAGAGATCCGCGCTGTACAGCGGCGTGCTGCCGGGCAAGCTGGCGGACTGTTCGCTCAGCGAGCCCTCGCTCTGCGAGCTGTATCTCGTGGAAGGCGACTCCGCGGGCGGCTCGGCCAAGCAGGGACGGGACCGGCAGTACCAGGCGATTCTTCCGCTCCGCGGCAAGATCATCAACGTCGAGAAGGCGCGCATTGACAAGGTGCTCTCGAACGAGGAAATCCGGACGATCATCACCGCGATCGGCACGGGCATCAAGGATGATTTTCAGGTGGACCAGGCGCGCTACCACAAGATCATCATCATGACCGATGCCGACGTGGACGGCGCGCACATTCGCACGCTGCTGCTCACCTTCTTCTTCCGCCAGATGCGCGAGCTCATCGAAGCCGGCTACGTGTACATCGCGCAGCCGCCGCTCTTCCGCGTCGCCAAGGGGAAGGACGAGTACTACGCCTACGACGAGTCGGAGCGCGACATGTACATGGAGCGGCTGGGGAACGGCGATGGCCGCGGCAGCGTGGCGGTGCAGCGCTACAAGGGACTGGGCGAGATGAACAAGGGGCAGCTCTGGGACACCACGATGAATCCCGAGCGTCGCACGCTGCTCAAGGTCGACATGGAGGACGCGGTGGAGGCGGATCGGATCTTCCAGACGCTCATGGGCGATGACGTCGAGCCGCGGCGGCTGTTCATCGAGACGAACGCCAAGTTCGTCAGAAATCTGGACATTTAGCGGTCATCGCTGCACCCGGCCGGCGTCGCGACGTAGCAGCGGCGCCGGCGGCGCCGCCTGCGCCGCCAACGGGTGGCGTGCGCAAATCGTATGGGAACGATGGCTACCGGTCGGAGCCCGCTATCCGGCCGTCCTCTGACAGTCTCCTCCGGAGTATTCCGCATGCATCTCGTCGTTCGTCGATTCCGCATGTCGGCGATGCTGCTCGCCGCGTGCGCCGCTGGTGGCGTCAGCCGGATCGCGGCGGCGCAATCGCCATCCGCTCGGACGCCGCGCGTGGTCACGGCCGCAGATTATCAGCACGCCGAACAGTTTCTCGCCAACAATACCGCGCGGCTGGTCCTGCACAGCGATGTGCGGCCCACATGGATCGAGAACGATCCCGACGACCGCTTCTGGTATCGCACGCGTACCGAGCGGGGCGAGGAGTTCATGCTCGTGGATCCCGCGAAGAAGACGCGCGGCGCCGCGTTCGACCAGACGAAACTCGCCGCGGCGATCACGGCGGCGTCGGGGCGACAGGCGGAGCCCTATGCCCTGCCCTTCATGCGCTTCGACTTCACGGACCAGCGCGCGGCCATCACCTTCGATCTGCGCGGCGCGCACTACACGTGCACGATCGTGCGGTACGCCTGCAACTCCGCGAAGGCGCCGGACACGCGAAACGAGAAGCTCTCGCCCGACGGACGCAAGGCGGTGTTCATTCGCGACTGGAATCTCTGGGTGCGCGACGTCGCCAGCGGCACGGAGACCCCACTCACCACCGATGGGGTCACCGACTTCGGCTACGCCACGGACAACGCGGGATGGGCGCGCAGCGATCGCCCGATCGTACTCTGGTCTCCCGACTCGAAAAAGGTCGCGACCTTCCAGCAGGATCAGCGCAGGACCGGCGAGATGTACCTGGTGAGCACGCAGGTTGGTCATCCGAAGCTCGAGGCGTGGAAGTATCCCCTGCCGGGCGACTCGACCGTCACGATGATTCAGCGCGTGATCATTGACGTGGACACGCCGCGGGTGATCCGCCTGCAGATGCCGCCCGACCAGCACCGCTCCACGCTCTGTGACGACGTGGCGTGCCGCGGAGACTGGAGCGACGTGCAGTGGAGTCCTGATGCGACGCACCTGGCATTCATTTCCACGTCGCGCGATCACAAGCATGAGGTCCTG
>JBOHTE010000780.1:0-2772 GCA_050733555.1 Gemmatimonadaceae bacterium
AAGTACGCGGCCTGATATCGGCTATTTGATGGCCGGAGTAATAGCTAAGCTGCAAGGAAGTCTCATAAGAGTGCGCGCGGAGCGCGCACAACTCAATAGCGTTCCTTGTCAGCTTCAGCGTTCGTTATACAGCCGGCGGGAGGACCTTGAACTCGACGGCCGTGCCGTCCGGAAGATCACGGAGTTGCTTGGCGAGTGCGCCGAGGAAGGCGTGCTGCTCCGCGGACGGGATCGCTCGATACGATCGAGGGCCTTCGAAAGTGGCACAGAATGGCGGATAAACGTTGAGCAGTTGTCCGGGCTTGAGCCGCGAACCGCCCGAGCGGAACTCATGCAGAGGCTCGAGGCTCAGCGCACGCATTGGATCCAGTACCACCTCGTTGAGAAACTCAGTCAGTGAGGTCGCCCGCTCTGAGATTTCGCCAGTCTCGCCGCTGAGATGCATGACCGCTGCCTTCCGCAACAGATATTGATCTCCGAGGCAATCTTCCGCGAAAGGAATGTCCTCGGGTTGAAGCGTGTCGTAACTGCGCCAAAAGGCCCCAGGGCCACGCCACGCGGCGCGCAGCGAATGCCAATCTGGCGAGTTGCAGGCGCCGCGAATGTGCAGACCTCCGTCGAACGCGATGAGACCATTGTCCTCGAGAAGAAGGGTCGAGAGTTCGGCCGGCAGGTCAGCGAGGATTGCCGCGTCGTCGAAGTCGGCCCCGACATATGTAACGTCGTCAAACGTCATTGATGCATGTGGCTGTATAACGCCCCAGCTCTGCTGCAAAGAGGCCATATAAGAGTGGCGGCGCAGCCGCCACAATTCAATAAACTCTTTGTCAGCAGCAGCGTTCGTTAGCCAGCGGGCGCGTCGAGGCCAAGAAGATCCCAGCGATCGTGATAAGCGTCATTCGTGTCGGCAAACTTCCGCATCCGGCCGTCCTTCCTTGCGCTCCCATCACGTTTCGGCTGTGCGAGCCAATCTCGGTGAAACTGCATAGCGTAGTCCCGCACGACGCTCCTCGGAACGACGTGATATTTCGGCGGAACTCCGGGCACAAGACGCACAAAGACAAAGAACAGGTTCGCGGCCATGTCCTCAGTCTCAATACTCTGGTCGAGTACCCAGTCGCTTGTGGCGCCCTGGCGAGTCTTAACCTGAATGCCGACCGCGCTGGTCGCATCAGGGTTCGACGCAAGAATGTCGATGCCCCGAGTATTGCGAAGCGTGATCGAGGCGACGTATCCGTGTCGCGATAACTCGGCGGCCACGTAATACTCGCCGGCAACGCCCGAGAGTGTTGCGGGAAGAGTTGGGTCCATCGTGTCCTTTCTTCCGCGAGGGATAGTGTCGCTGGCTAACGCCGAGCTAGTTGGTATGAAGCGGCTGGACCTCCACGGCAACGTGGTGGCAGGTTCACCCCACACATATCAACGTGCTCATCGTCTCGCGACGAGGCACACACCGGGAGGCCAGCCGCCATGGATACGATAGGACTCGACTTGCACAAACGCGAGAGTCAGCTTTGCATCGGCCACGACGACGGCACCGTCGAGGAGCGGCGCCTGGTCACGAGCCGCGAGCGGTTCAGCGCCGTCCTTGGGCAACGCCCCCACGCCCGCATTCTGCTCGAGGCCAGCACCGAGAGCGAGTGGGTCGCGCGGTATCTGGAGAGCTTGGGCCACGAAGTGATCGTCGCGGATCCGAACTTCGCGCCGATGTACGCCACGCGCTCGCGGCGGGCGAAGACCGATCGGCGGGATGCCCGAACGCTGATGGAGGCCTGTCGGCTCGGCGCGTACCGACCAGCGTATCGACTCTCAGATGCGCGGCGCCACGTGCGGGCGGAACTCGCCGTGCGCGAAGCGCTCGTGCGGACACGGACGCGCTACATCGCCGTGGCGAAGGCGCTCGTGCGGCGCGATGGCCTCCGCGTGGCGGGGAGCGAGGCGGAGCACGTCGCGCAGCGGATTGCCGCGCTCGAGCTCTCCGACACGCTGGCCGCGGAGTTGCTGCCGCTCTTCCGCGTGCTCGCGCCGATCAACGAGCAGATCGCCGCGGCGGATCACCGGCTCGCCGCGCTCCCCGCCGGGCATGCGGCGGTCGCGCGGCTGACGACCGCCCCGTCGATCGGCCCGATCACGGCGAGCGCGATCGTGGCGACGGTCGATGACGTGCGGCGGTTTGGCTCGGCGCATCAGTTCGAAGCCTTCTTGGGGCTCGTCCCCGCTGAACGGAGCTCGGGCGATAAACGCCGGATCGGGCGGATCACGAAAGCCGGCAATGCGCGTGTACGGTATCTCCTGGTCGAGGCGGGCTGGCGGATCTTGCGGTCGCGTTCCGACGAGGCGGCAGTGCTGCGGGCGTGGGGCCTCGCCATCGCGGCGCGCCGGGGCAAACGGCTCGCAGCCGTCGCGCTCGCGCGGCGGCTGGCCGGCGTGCTCTACGCCATGTGGCGCGATCAGGAGGCGTACGACGCGGCTCACCTGCGCATGCCTCGCTCGCGGCTCGCCCAAGCGGGGTGAGGCACGGACGCACCGCGGAGCAATCGAGATGACTGAATCCAGGAGGGGCGAGCGCGTCGCAGGTTATGGCCGCCGTCGAGAGCCGAGAGCTAGTTGGCGCCGCCTTCTCCGTCGCACACCCAAATGCGCCGAGGCCACTGCGCCTCACGTACGAGCGCGAACAGAAGGCTGAGCAGCACCTCGAGGACGTCGCGGACAAGTGAGAATTGGACGACGGCAAGTGCGTTTGCACTTGACGCGGGGCGCCGCTTCACAGAA
>JBOHTE010000781.1:0-2429 GCA_050733555.1 Gemmatimonadaceae bacterium
AATCTGGACGGGCTGCTGACGAGCACGACCAACCGGCGGCAGCAGATCGTGGCGCGGAGCTACGATGCGCTGCACCGGCTGCTCGCCAGGAGCGGGACCGGGGTCGTCGCCGATTCCTTTGCCTACACCACGACCGGCACCGTGCAGGTCGGCTGGAACGCGGTGTCGCGCGATTCGACCTTCACGAACGCCGTGACGGGTTGGACGGATTCCGTGGTCACGCGCTTTGCCACGAGCGCGGGGAGTGAACGCTTCCGGCGGTACTATCGGCCGACGGCGCTTCAGCAGCTCGACTCGCTGGGACTCACCAGCCCGTCGACGATCACACTCACCGGGCGGCGCGATTTCTGGAACGTGGCGACCGGACAGCTCGACTCCATCGCCGTCGGTGCCAGCCGTTTCCGCATGCACTTCAACGACGAGGGACTGCCCGATACACTGACCTATCCGAGTGGCGTGAAGCGCGCGACGCTGTACTCGTCCGTCCACTTGCCTACGCGCCAGGCCTTTACCCTGACTGCGCTGGATACCGTGCTCTCACATTCCTATCGGTATGACTCACTCGGGCAGATGCTGGAGGACGATCACAAGATACACAGCGGTGCCAACGAGTCGATGCACGTGTACTCGTACGATGCGACCGGGCAGCTTGCGGCGCTGCAGCTCATGGCGCTCAACAACGACACGACGTGTGTCACCAATGGCGATTTCGGCATCGAGTGCGCCGATACGACCTACGCGGTGACGCAGCAGGCTAACACCTTCGCGTACGACTCGGTGGGCAACTTGCGCACGGACTACGACAGCACCCTCATGGTTGCGACGACCGGCACCTACACCACCGGCGACCGCCAGAGCGGGTGGGGCGCGACGCATTACACGTATGACGCCGACGGAAACCGCCTGACGCGGGTGACCGGCAGCGACACTGTGCACTTTTACTGGTCGCCCGACGGCCTCATGGACAGCGTGCGGGCCGGCGGCGCCACGATCACCTATGCGTACAACGCCTACGGGCAGCTCGTGCGCCGGAACGGGCACGGCGTCAAGCGCTATTTCCTCTGGGATCACGGCCAGCTCCTGGCGGAACTGGACAGTACCGCCACACATCGCGTGGGCGAGTATGCCTACGCGCCGGGCACCGATGCACCCATTGCGCTCGTGACCGGGAGCGGGAGCGGGTCGTTGCAGCAATACGTCCAGGACGTGAACGGCAACGTCGTTGGGCTCTTTACGGGGAGTAGCAGCATCACCGAGCGCGAGACGTACGCGCCGTGGGGTGCGCTGGAGCCAGGTGCCATGACCGCCCTGGGTGATACGAATCGGTTGCGCTGGAAGGGCTTGGTCTGGGAAGGCGATTCGACGCAGCTCTATTACGTGCGGGCGCGCTGGTATGACCCACTGAGCCGGCGGTTTGTCAGTGAAGATCCGCTGGGGGTGGACGGGGGCGTGAATCCATACCCCTACGCCGCGAATGATCCGGTCAACGGGTGGGACCCGGCTGGGCTCCTCCCAGTGGTTCAACACATGGATCCTGTCTTCAGCGTTGACCCCTGTGAGCCAAACGGCGACTATGCCGAAATGTTCGAATTCAACGTGGACTGCGAGAGTTCCGATGCTTACATAAACGATGCAGATCCGGCGCCTCCGTGGCTGTGGGTTATTGCTGGCGGCGATGGCCGTCCGCCCACCAAGAATAAGCCCCAGAAGAGCTGTGGTCTGCTCTGGACCGAGTTTGGAGTGTCCGCAGCGTCAGATCTCTTGCTTCTAACGGGCGTCTGGGGTGTTGGCAAAGGCATTTACGCTGCCTGGCGCGCTGCACCGGCAGCTGCCGAAGGTCTGGAGCTGTTCACACAACTGGCGAGGGAGGCGACATCCGCACAACTGTACGCCGATTATCATGCGACTGCAATGGATTTACGCAGCTATAGTGTCCTTCGCCAACTCGCGAGGCCAGCAGCGGTCGCCTCCTCAGCTGCAATTGCTGGCGTGTTGACGCGAAGCAGTGAGGCTGACTATGAAATTATCAGTGGCTTTGATTGGAAGGGGGCACTCAAAGACATCACCCCTGGACTTGGCACGTGGAGAGCATACCAGCGCGCTCACGCGTGCAGTCAGGGAAATTGAGGACAGGTAAATGAAGACTGTTCGATCTCTTCGACGGACGCCTCCAGAGTGGTATCGTGATGTCAAGTGGGGCGAAGCGTGGGGACTCTGGTTCGCAGCCGTTCTCTCCGCCTTTGTCGTCATTAAGGCCTTCATTCTTGGATCCCCTCAGGATTTGGGCATATCACTCCCCGCGATCGTTTTCTTCTACTTCGCGTCGGGAATTGTGGGAGGATTATTGATGGCAGTGCTGCGGCCAATCGCGACCACAATGTTAGGCTGGACGATTGCGGTCATCATTGTCATGCTGCCAATTGCCATGC
>JBOHTE010000782.1:0-5435 GCA_050733555.1 Gemmatimonadaceae bacterium
GAGCAGATTTCCTGCGCGGCTATGGGATCACGTTCGGGCAGTTGATGCTCTTGTACGCGGTAGCACCAATCGCAGGCGGTCTCGTTGTGGGGCTGGCTCGCCCGCTGGCCCGGTGGCGCGCTGGCGCCATCGTCGTCGGCATAATGGCAGCCTTCGTGATCTGGAGCGGAATCTGTATGACGGTCCAGGGCCCGGTCAGTCATTGGCGCACCGATGATTGGGTGCTCAACACAATTCTTGCTATCCTGACGGGTATCTATCTGGGCAATCGGGTCTGGGAAGACACGGTCGAGCCCACTCTTCCGCCGCCCGAATTGCCGCCGGGACCTCCACCACCGCGGCGACCATTGGGTCAGTGGCGCCCGAGATGAATATTTGCGTCATGTGGTGTGCGTCGTTGCTTCATGTCGGACTCGCGAGGCCCTTGGCAACCGTTTGATCTCGAACGGCGTACGTGATTGGACAGTGGAGAAAGGACCATTCCATTTGCGATCTACCCACCACTGAAGGAGTCGCTGCCGCCGCAGCAATGTGGTCACGCATCACTCTCCGGCGCGCAGGCGGCTGCACGCCGTGGGGTGATGGTAAACCGATTTCCCCCGCGGATGCTCTGTGCCTGGCGAGGGTGCGTGGCGCAGCGCGGTGCCAGTGCGCCAGCGGGCCTATCCGGACTTCTGTGTGCGCGGTGAGACTGTGATCACGGAGGTCCGTGCTGGACCACGTGTTCTTCCAGACGACGCATGTGATCTACCGGCGGGCCGTGGCCAGCCAGTTCACGCATCGCCTGGGCTACGCCAAGGGCGCGCCCAGGCCCGACGCGCCGGCGAATCACTGGCGGCAACGGCTCGTCGAATCCTGTTACCGGGTGGTCCGGTTTTGCGCGTTGCGCGTGAAGATCCGCGACGAGGGCACGGTGTCAAATCTCATGTGATTCGCCCTGAGAGTGATCGTCTCAGACTCTCGACCCTGGGTGATCACTTCGCGGGATCGACGGGGGCGACAGGGCGGAGCAGTTCGGCGCAGCTCTACACCAAATGCTGGGTTGCCCCAGAGTGTCTTGCGTGTCTGTGTACAGGACTGCATTGAATACACGCACCACCTGCCCAGCCTGACATGACCCGCCTTCATTCGCTCGCGTCTCTGCTCGGCAGGGCAGCTCGGGGACGTTTCATCCTCACGTATGTCGTTGTTGCCGGCTGTGCAATGGGGGCCGTGTCTGTTGGCGAACTTGCGAACAGGAAAATCCTTCTGTGGAGCGGCGGGGTGCTCGCGGCCGTTGCGACGATCGTCCTCGTCGCGGTGACCGCGTGGTACAGACGAGAGAACATGGTCAACGCCGCAATTCTCCTCGCGGTTGCCTGGACCTTCGCGCGTCTGGCCGCTCTGGGAATCGCGGCGCTCATCCTGTGGATGATGGGGCATGGAGCGTGGCTTGGCTTCGGCGCCATGGGTGGGCTGTTTGGTCTGCCCGTGGCGATTCTCGAATGGATCCTGGTCTCCGGTGTGCTCGTGACGCTCCTGCGCCGCATCCGAGCTCCCGTCGTCTCGAAAGCGAAAGGCGATGGCGGCGGAACGGGAAGCTAGACGAGGCCGTCGATTCTGTCGCAGGGATCATGCTTCGGCCACTGCGCCCGCGCTGACCAGAGCCTCAGGGAGGACTGGCCCTGGGCTTTGCGATGCGTTCGCATAACGCGACAGGCATGCCAGGCTTCGCGACGTGTTGCGACGATGAGGAGGGCTACGGTGAAACAGTTTCACAACAGGAACTTCAGACGACGCAACGCCTGGCGTTCCATCTGCCGGCGCTGGAGTGACTGTTCGTTATTCCTCTGCGCACTTGTCATGTTCATCAACGCATGTATGTGCGGGAACGAAGTGCGGTCATCGGCGGTAGCGCCGGATGGGCGTCATGTTGCAGTCCTATTTCAGCGCGATTGCGGCGCGACAACGGGCGACAACCTGGAGCTCTCGCTGGTTCAAGCCACCGAACGGCCCCAGGGTGGTGGCAACACGTTTATCGTGGATGCTCCGGCTCGAGATTCGATCGCAACCGGGTCGTTGGTGTCGCTGGTGACGGTGCACTGGATTTCGGCGTCGGCGCTGCAGGTGCGCTATGATCGGCGGTTGCGAGTCTTTCGACAGGAGACGCAGGTGGACGGGATCGCGGTGAGCTATCTGCCGCAATAGCGGCTGTCCGGTGCCCGCGGCACACTCACGCCTTCTCGCGCGCATCCCCTCCACGCACCTTCTTTCCCGCTCCCAGATTCTCGTTGAGATGCTTCGCGCTTCGCATGCCCACGAGCGCGGTGGTGACCACCGGCAGCGAGCGCACGAACGCGATCGCGCGCCGCGCATCGCTGCTGTGACCCTTGATGGCGCTCCTCCAGTTGGCGACGACCCTGTGCTGGGCCGCCTCGCGGGGCCTCATCATGGGAGTCATCTACAGCGGCAGCGCTTGCGTTTGTCGTCCACGGTGGAATCTTCATTGACGGTGCGGATGGCCACCGTGGATGTCGAGCCAGCGTTCGCCGCAGCGCTTGCAACCGCGAATTCGGAACCCTGAGATTCAGGTACTGTCGATCGGTTACCAGACGAGTTGCCCGAGTTGACTGATGACCTCACGAACATCGCCAATGCTCGCGCTGATTTCATTGCTGTGCGTCTGTACGATCGGCATGCAGCCAACGCGCGCGAACGCCGCCGCCACGCAGAAACGGACCCGAGCAACGGCGTCGCGATTTGCAGTCAACAAGACCATTCGGTTCGACTCAATGCCCTGTCGCACGGAGAGCGGTTCAACCTCGGCGCACACGCTCGACGAACGTGTGCTTGAGTCGCTTCCTGGCACATATCTCTTCCTGGCGGTTGCTTCAGACAGCGCAAATCCTGACACCGTTGCCGGCACCCTCGTATTACTCCCCACTGACTCAGCGCATCGCCGCTTCAAGGTGCTCCCCGGGCAGAAGCGATTCACCACCTATATCCTCTACGGCCACACGGATGTGGACGTTCACAAATACGGGGAGCTCGTGGTCCCCGCCGCTTCGCGCGATCCTGACACCCCGGGCGTGCAGGTTACGAGCGACGGGCTGATGGTAATCGGGAATCCCATGACCACGAAGGGAATGGCGTTCGACGCCGGCATTTTTCTCCGCATTCAGCACGTGGACACACTTTCCTTCTCCGGACGCTGGACAACCGGCAGCCATCTGGTCCCGTCGCGACACGGGTATTTCTGCGCACGCAGAGCACGTCCCGAAGGTTGAGTGGATTTGCATCACGCTGCGCGCGCGGCGCGCACGGAAGCGTGCGTTCATCCGTGTCCGCCGTGCCGCCGCCGCAGTGCGGACGCGATGACGAAAAGCCTTCGTCGGACGTTCCAGCACTGCCGCCCACCTTCTGCCGACACCCGGTCCATCCGACGCATCCTGTCTCAGCACGCGCCTGGTCTCGCCACTGTTCAGTGCCCGTGGCGAGATGATCACCGTGCTCATGGTCCTCGCGGCTTGTGCCTCCAAGACCGCGAAGCCCGCACTGGCGCCCGGGGCAATCGTCGGAGATAGCGCCGCCCTCCTGGCATCGGATACAGCTGTGCTATATTTTCGTACATGACTCCGCAACAGCACCGCTCTGCAACGGCGTCGGCGTCGCCGAAGGCGTCGCCTCGATCGCGGAGCGCGGCACCGCCACCGCATCGGCGGACCCGTGACCGGCCGACTCGAGCGCCAAAGGCGTCCGATCTGCTGTCGAGTGTGCTCGCGTCCGGCGCGCTTGCCAGGCTCATGACGTATTTCACCGTCCGGCCCGACACCGCGCCGCATCTGCGGGAGCTCATGCGAGTGACGAGCCTGAGTGCTCGCTCGCTGCAGATCGAGCTCGCGCGCCTCGAGCGGTTGGGTCTCGTCGAGCGCGACGTAGCAGACGATCGGCGCGTCCGCATAAAGGCTGCGCTCCGGCACCCGGCCTGGGGGCCCTTCCGGCAGTTGGTGCGGGCATACGGCGATCCGGCGGTCCTGCTTCGATTGGCGCTCGCGGATGTGCCAGGCATCGCGGCCGCGTTCGTGTTTGGGTCCGTGGCGCGTGGCACGGCCGATGAGCGGAGCGACGTTGATCTGTGCATGCTGCTGGAGCCAGTGCTGGAGCCTGACGAACGAGATCTGGAAGTCATCCTGGTCCAGCGCGCGGTCGAGGCGAGCCTCGCGCTCGGGCGCGAGGTGCACCTCGTGGTGCAGACGCCCTCGCAGCTTGCCCGGCACCTTGCGACGCGGCACGTGTTCTACGAGGACGTCGTCACGGGCCCGAAACTCTGGGTGCTCGGCGATCCGGCCAGGCTCGCGGCCATCGAGGCCACGCGCCCGCGGAAAATTGTGCGGACTGCGTGAGCGCGCCGCCCCCCGCACGCGGCGTCCCGGAGCGGATACAGCGGCTACTCGACGAGCGGGTCCTCGAGCGCAGCCAACCCGATGCCGCGACGATCACCGGCCTCTGGATCAAGGCGGTGCACTCGGGGCTGGATGCACGGGAGCCAGCGCTCAGCACCGACAATCGGGTCGGGCTGGCATTTCAGGCGGGGCTTCAGGCAGCGTTTGCTTTCCTCGCTGCCCGCGGATATCGCGTACGCTCAGGGCGCAGCCACCACTACTACTTGTTTTACGCCACGCAGGCGCTCGCGGAAGCAGACCGTGACGAGCCGCTCCGGCGGGCTGCGGTGGAGATGGATCGCCAGCGGACGCACCGAGCGGTTGCGGTGTACAACGCCGACCCGGCGACCGAAAAGGAGCTGACGGAGATGCTCGAGTTGCTCGGGCGACTCCTGCCCGCGATCCATGCCGCGTTGATGCGGCAGCTCCCCAGACGGCTCACGGACCTGCCGCCTCCCGGGGAACGGCCGCCGCCACGCAGCGATGCGGTCCCGAAACTGCCGAGCCGCAGACGAGGACGCTAATGACGTCGCGGTGATACTCGAAATCGTCTGCGGTCGTACCCTCCGTTCAACTTCGCAGGGAGTGCACGACCGCTGGCAGGAGATCGCCTATCAGTACGATGCGCTGGGCCGCCTGACCTCCAGGCGTGATCCGCTGGCGCCGGCCGATTCCGTCCAGTATCTCGATCATGGCCGCGTGGTGATCGCGAAGAACAGCATCGAGACCGACACGCTCAAGGCGGGGCGGGCGGGCGCCGACACGACGACGAGCGTGCTGGCCGCGGGGCCGTCTTTCCGCCGGGTGTGGAGCAAGACCCAAGGCGTCCTGGGCGACACGCTGACGCTCTCGTCCTCCGTCTTGGGGCTCACCTTTCTCAAGCGGCGCCGCTACTGGAGCGCCACCACGGGCGCCCTGGATTCCATCCTCGTGGGCACGAGCAAGGTGCGCTTCACGATGGATGCGGAACTGCTGCCGGACAGCACGATCTACCCGAACTACGCCCTGAAGGTG
>JBOHTE010000783.1:0-2905 GCA_050733555.1 Gemmatimonadaceae bacterium
ATTCCCCATTCCCGTTTGCCGATTCCCAAGGGAAGGGTGGCAAGGCGGGGACACATCGATGTCCCCCGCACTCACACGATGCCGGCCCCCCGCGCAGGATCCAGAAATTCGTGCAGGGCTTCGCGGAGTGTCCGGTGACCTACAACGAATGGGAGGAGACGGTACCGGACGAGATCCGGCGTGACCAGCTCTGGTCGCTGCGGGTGTATCGTGCGTCGCTCTACTCGGGCGATGTCGCGCGGGAGGACGGCCGGGTACTGGTGCACGATCCGCTCACCATCGAGATTGCGGCCCAGTTGGTGCGCGCCGTGGGCGCCGTGAGCGCCAACATTGCCGCCGGCTACAGCCGCTTCGCACGCCGCGACCGCGTGCAGTCCTACGAGTCCGCGCTAGGGTCCGCGCGTGAAGGGCGCGACTGGTATTTCCATGGACGCGGGGTACTCGGCGAGCAGCTCGTGCTGCATCGCGTGGCCACCCTCGGCGGCATCGCGCGCGTGCTGATCGTCCTGATCAGCCGCGCACGCGTCTGACCTGGCGCACGCGTCTGACGTCTTCGCGTCCAGAGGTCCGCCCCATGGCCGAGCGCGTGACCATGGTTCCCTCTTCGGCCCAGGCGAGGTAGTTTCGCGGGGTCCCCAACCGTCCGGTCATGCCCACTCCCCCGCGCAAGCTCCGCAAGCAGTACACGAACACGGACCACCCCAACGTCGTCCTGCGGTTCGAGGACGGCCACGAGATCAAGGTGCCGAAGGGCCAGGGGAAGTCGTTCGACTGCTATAGCGGTGAAACGGTCAAGGTTCTCGCCATCTACGATCCCACCTCGGGCGAACGCGAACTGGTCTCCAGCCGCAAGGCCGACTCATTCCCTGATGCATAGCCGCGCGGGCGCCCACGTGCGGCGCGTCGCGGCGTTCGCGCTCGTTGCGTTCCTCCCGGCCTGCGCCACGGGACAGACCGCGCCGGGCCCGCTCGCGCCCGTGCGCGCGGACACGGCGGCGCTGCATCGCTCGCTCGACTCGCTTGCCGCCGCGCACCACGGCGTGGTGGGCTACAGCATTCTCGATCTCGACTCCGGCGCGCGATTGTCGCTGCGCGGTGACGAGACCTTCCCCACGGCGAGCCTCATCAAGGTCGCCATCCTCGTCACGCTCTACGATCTCATCGACAAGGGGCAGATCTCGCCGGACGACCCGCTCACCGTGCTCCACATCGACAAGGTGCCGGGATCGGGCGAGCTGCAGTTCCTGCACGACGGAGCCATCGTCACCGTGCACGACGCGGCGTGGTACATGATCACGATCAGCGACAACACGGCGACGAACCTGCTGCTCGACCGCATCATCATCCGCCGCGTGTGGAACAAGATGGAATCGCTCGGGCTGCAGCACACCAAGGTGCATTCCAAGACCTTCCTGCGCATTTCGAGCGTCGCCATGGACAGCTCGGCCAAGTACGGATTTGGTGTGACCACACCGAATGAGATGGTCCATCTGTTCGAGCTGCTCGCCGAAGGGAAGGCGGTGAGCCCCAGAGCGGATTCGACGATGCTCGACATGCTGGAGCACAACGAGGACAACACCCTGCTGCAGCGCTATCTCGACGGCGTGCGCGCCGCGCACAAGACGGGCGCCGTGGACGACGCGCGCACCGAGTGCTCGCTGTTCTATCTGCGCTCGCGCGTGATCGCGTGCGTGTTCACGAAGGAGAACAAGGACCAGCGCTGGATCCTCGACAGCGAACCCCAGTTGACGATGGCGAAGATGGGTGCCGTGATCGCACGAGCATGGGGCGTGGGTGACAAGGAATCTGTCACCTGGCCATAATGACACAGTGACCTGAAATGTTGTGATCTCTGGCGGCACCGAAAATGCCCGACTGGTGGTGCAACTCGGCATTCTCTCGATCCGTTGGAGGAGACTCGTGACGATCGCCCGCACCGCCGTATTCGCCGTCGCGCTCATGTTCGGAGCGACTACCCTGGCCGCGCAGTTTCCTGCCGCGGTCATCCCGCCGGACTCTCTGGCGCGGCTCGATGCCGCGGCCCGCACGGACTCCATCCGGCTGTCCGGTGGGGAGTTGCAGGACTGGCGGCTGGCCGATTCGCTCACCGCCGTGGCCACCGGCGAGGTGGTGCGCGCGGACGAGGACAGTGTATCGTTCCAGAATGGCTCTCCCGCTCCCTACACCGGCTCCGGCGTCCCCATGTTCGCGATTGCCGGTGTGGGAGCATTGCTCGTAGGTGTGGCACTGATCCGACGCTGATATGCGACGTTTTATTGGTCTGCTCCTGTGCGGCGCCGGCGTCGCGCTGCTCCTCGCGGTGGGATTCGACTACGCGCGGGCGGCCTACGCGCGCAAGCACGTCGCGGCCGTCTGGAAGGCGGAGGCAGCCGGCTCGCTGGCGCCGCACTGGCCGGATTCACTGAAGAAGGGCGACCCCGCCGGCCGCATCACCATCGCCGCCGTGGGGCTCGATGAAGTCGTGATCGAGGGAGTGGATCCCGCCGACCTCGACATCGCGCCTGGCCACTTCCCGGGCAGCCCGCTCCCCGGCCAGCCGGGCAACGCCATCATCTCGGCGCACCGCGATCGCCAGTTCCACGCGCTGCAGCATGTCGTACTGGGCGACACGGTGATCACGGAATCGAGGGTGGGGAAGGTGACGTGGATCGTCGTCAGCCGCCGCATTGTCACTCGCGGCACACCCGCGCTCTTCGCGACGAAGGATCCCACGCTGACACTCACCACGTGCTGGCCCATTCGCTACGTGGGCCCCGCCCCGGACCGTCTGCTCGTTACGGCCAAGCTAGTGGGGAATAGGTAATCGCGAACGCTCCACGCCCCGCCCGGCCCCACCCTTGGGAATCGGCAATCTGCCTCTCCCCACCACCCCGCCCGTGGGAAT
>JBOHTE010000784.1:0-1614 GCA_050733555.1 Gemmatimonadaceae bacterium
GCGCCAACTCGCTCTCTGCCTATGCGGGCATGCCCATCGTACTGGGCGGACGCGTGAGCGGCGTGGTGAGCTTCACCTTTCCCGAGGCGCGCGAGTTCACCGAGGAAGATCGCGCGATGCTGCTGGCGTTCGCGGCGCAGTGCGCGCTGGCGCTCGAGCGCGCACAACTGTTCAACGCCGAGCAGCGCGCGCGCGCCGAAGCCGAGGCGGCGAATCAGGCCAAGACGGATTTCCTGGCGGTGATGAGCCACGAGCTGCGCACGCCGCTCACCGCCATCCTTGGCTACGAGGAACTCCTGGCGGATGGGGTGAGCGGGCCGGTGAACGACGCGCAGCACCTTCAGCTCGAGCGCATCAAGGTGAGCGCCATGCATCTGCTCCAGCTCATCGATGAGCTGCTCACCTTCTCGCGACTGGAGACCGACGACGAGCATTGTGATTCCACGCCGATTGCGCTCGCCACGATCCTCGACGAATCCGTCGCGCTCATCACCCCACTCGCGGCGGCGCGCCGGCTCACGCTCGCCGCCACGCCACCGGCGCAACCGCACACGCTCTTCACGGATCCGGCCAAGCTGCGCCAGGTGCTCGTGAACCTGCTGTCGAACGCCGTTAAATTCACGGAGCGCGGACGGATTGATCTCATGGCGAGCTGTGATGCCGACACGGTGCGCATTGACGTGCGCGACACGGGAATTGGCATTGCGCAGGAGCATCTCGACCGGATCTTCGAGCCGTTCTGGCAGGTCGAGCGCTGCACGACGCGGCGCGCGGGCGGGACGGGTCTGGGGCTGAGCGTGTCGCGCGGGCTGGTGAATTTGCTGGGTGGGACGCTGACGGTGGAGAGCGAGGTGGGGGTGGGGAGCGTGTTTACGATTCTCCTGCCAGCATAGACCGCGCTTCGCGCGCCTGCGCTGGCAGGAGAATCGCTGGAAGCGGCGCCGGGCCGGACTGCTGGCGTTGCCTGGCGTTCTGGCGTATGCTGAGGGCCGAGCAACCACCACGATGAGGGTGTCGTGTCGTTACAGCAAGGCGAAGACCGCTTCCCGCAGCTGGCCGCAAGGCCGACGCTTCCCGCAAGGCGCCGGAGGCGCCTGCTTCCCGCGCTCCTGCTGATCGCCGCCGCGTGTCAGCGCGGCAAGACCACCGTCGCGCTCCACGCGCCGGGGGACAACGAGATCCCGGCCGGAGCACTCGGCGCGTCCATCAGACGCGGACGCGCGCTGCTTGAACACACGCCCGACAGTCTGAGCGCGAACGTCGGAAACAAGCTGCGCTGCCTGAGCTGCCATCTCGATGGCGGCATGCGCGCGGGCGCCTCGCCGCTCGTCGGCGTCTACGCGCGCTTTCCCCAGTACAGCGCGCGCACGGGCACCACGATCACCATTCAGGACCGGATCAATGGCTGCTTCGTGCGCAGCATGAACGGGCGGCCGCTCCCCGCGGCGAGTCCGTCGCTGCGCGATATCACGGCGTACCTCGCCTTTCTCTCGCGCGGCGTGCCGGTTGGCGCGCACGTGCAGGGCGAAGGCTTCGCGGCCATGACGCCGCTCAAGGGAGATTCCGCGGTCGGCCGCATGCTCTTCGCGTCGCGCTGCTCGCGCTGCCATGGCG
>JBOHTE010000785.1:0-1386 GCA_050733555.1 Gemmatimonadaceae bacterium
GTTCGTGACCACGCCTGGCCGGAAGAGCACGGCGAAGATCACCAGGATGATCACGGCGCCGGCCGCCGGCACGAGCCAGATGGAGCGCCAGTCGTGCGTGCCGCCCGCCGTCCGGTAGGCGTCCACCACGGGCCCCGAGAGCAGGGAGCCAATGAAGAGTCCCACCCCCTGCGTGATGAAGGCGAGCAGCCCCTGCGCGGCGGCGCGGATCTTCACGTTGGCGCGCTGGTCAACGTAGATCTGTCCTGTCACGAAGAAGAAGTCGTAACACACGCCGTGCAGGATGATACCGAAGTAGAGCATCCAGCTCAGCGAGCTCACGTTGCCAAACGCGAACATTGCATAGCGCACCGCCCAGGCGGCCATGCCGAGCAGCAGGATCCGCTTGACACCCAGTTTGAGCAGCGCGAGCGGCAGCAATAGCATGAAGCCGATCTCGAAGAACTGGCCGAGCGTCATCTTCGCGGCCGCGTTCTGCATGCCGATCTCGTTCAGGAACGGATTGGTGAACGTGTAGTAGAACTGCAGCGGAATGCAGAGCAGGAAGGAGCCGAGGATGAAGACGGCGAACGCGCGGTCCTTCATGAGCGACAGCGCGTCGAGGCCCAGCACATCACGGGCGGTGAGCTTGTGGCCGGCGGCGTGCGGCGGGGTGTGCGGCAGCACGAGCGAGAAGAATCCCAGCACAATGGACGCGCCAGCCGCGAGGCGCAGCGGCACGGCGGTGGCCTCGAGCTTGAGCATCCCCACGATGAGACCCGCCACGATCCAGCCAATGGTGCCGAGCACGCGCACCATGGGGAATTCGCGCGCCGAGTCCTTCATGTGGTCGAAGCAGATGGAATTCGTGAGCGCGAGCGTGGGCATGTAGCAGAGCGCGTACACGATGAGCACCGAGTAGAAGCCGGCGAACGAGGTGAGCGTGCTCACGTACCAGAGGATCACGCCGCCCACGAGGCTCAGGAGCGCGAGGATCTTCTCGGTGGCGAAGAAGCGGTCGGCCACCATGCCAACGAAGAACGGCGAGATCATGGCGGCAATGGCGGTGGCGCCGAAGGCGAGGCCCACCTGCGTGCCGTCGAACTTGAGCGACGTGCCGAGGTACGTGCCCATGGTGACGAACCATGCGCCCCAGACGAAGTACTCGAGAAACATCATCGTCGAGAGCTTGACGCGGGCTGCGGTCACTGCGAGATCTCCTGGGGAGGGCGTGGCGAGAGAAGTTATCCGTTTCCGGGCGGATGGCTACCCTGCGGCCGCTGTGCGCCCTTCCATCGGCGGCGTCGCTGCCGCTGATTGTGCGGCATGAGCGCGAGCGTACTGGTGGAGGCGTGCGTGGACTCCGTTGCATCGGCGGCGGCCGCGGCGGCGGGGGGCGCGCGCCGC
>JBOHTE010000786.1:0-1047 GCA_050733555.1 Gemmatimonadaceae bacterium
GGTTTTTCCTCTTAGTGTCCGTGCATCGATACGCCACGCCTTGGTACCAGCTGCGACTGCCCGCATTCGCCCATCCTCGCCCAAAGCGATTCGGACGCGGCGACAGATCTCGATATAGAAAACGTCGAGATCCCTCGGCGAAATCGAGCGCATGCCGTCCCACGGAACGAGCCACAGCAGCGCATGACCGCCGCTTGCGGGATAGAAGTCGTACTCCTCCAGCAAGCGCCCACGCAGGGCAACAAGTCGATTGGCATCACGCGAGAAGCGGGCGCCTATCGTTCCGCTTGGCGCAATACCGACGGATGGTCGGCTCGCGAACCCGCCGTTCATTCGACTTATCCCCTTGTTCGGAGCACCCATAACTCCTTCTTGGGTCTGGAGGCTCAGAAGGGCGAACATCCAGTGCTCCGAGCGCGCATCACGCATGCTTCGTCGCTTGACGTCGTGGTTCTTGGCGGTGACCAGCATGTCCAGATCGTCCGGTGTCGCAATCGTCTTAAACCCCACCAGCGAGCCGCCTGGCACGGGAGGCTGAAGGAATGCCGGGCGCTCGGGCGGAGAGATCAGCGCCCACGCTGCACCATCGGGATCGTTTGGTGTGAGCGATAGAAGAGCCGATCGCCACGAGCCCTCGTCGGGAGGCAATTCCGATTGGCCATGTCGATGGAGATACAGGGCAGCGACCTGCACAAGAAACGCGTGCCACACGTGACGCTGGTGCGGGCGCAGTGCGGGAAAATCGTCGATATCATCGATCACCAGCGCCCCGAGGACTCCCGGTAGCGTGAGCAGACGACGCGTCTGCGTGCTGCGCTCGACCACCGAAATGACTTTCTCATCGAGGAGCGAGTACTGAATCATGGGTTCAGTGCACCTGCTGTAGGCCGTGGGTGTTGTACCTGAACGTGCGCTCGCCCAAACCGAGGTCAAGACCGCTTCCATTATCGGTACGTTGGACCGAGAGTACAGCGTCCGCAGGGACGTCGCCGAGCATCCAATTCGGAATCGATATCCGCGAGATCGACGTGCCGAACGGTCCGACCG
>JBOHTE010000787.1:0-1097 GCA_050733555.1 Gemmatimonadaceae bacterium
CTGTCATACAACGTGCCCAACGCCACGTCGGACAGCGTCTGTACGGACTTCACGCACCAGCGCGCAGTCGTGAAGGCAATCGGCGCGCATGGCATCATCGTGCAGGATGTGACTTCGCCCTCCGGCGGTTTCACCACGGCGGACTTCAATTCACTGAGTTCGGAGTTCGACTCCGACATCTACCCCGCGGACACGCTGCATTTCGGGCAGCCATCGGACATCGACGGGAACGGGCACGTCCTCCTGCTGCTCACGCCGCAGGTGAATGCGGGCACGAAGCGCGGGTCGCAGGGCGTGCTGAACGGATTCTTCTTTGGCGGCGACCTCTTCCCGCCGAGCCTGTGCCCCGAGAGCAACCTGGCGGAGATCTTCTACCTGCTCGTGCCCGACCCCACCGGACAGTTCAGTGATGCGCGAACGACGGCGGATGTGCGCCAGAGCATTCGCGGCACGGTCGCGCACGAGTTCCAGCACATGATCAATCTGGGCGTACGCATTCGCGACGACGCACCTGACGAAGCCACATGGATGAACGAGGGGCTCTCGCACTTCGCGGAGGAAATCGTCGGACGGCGGGAGGACGGGTTCTCAGACATGCAGTCGCTCAACATCAACGACGTCGCGAGCAATCTGGATGACTTCAACGCCTTCTACGGACAGAATCTCGGCCGCTTCCGTGAGTATCTCTTCCACCCCAATCAGTACGGGGCCATCAGCGTGTACGCCGACACCAATCTCGCGGTGCGCGGCGCGGCGTGGTCGCTGCTGCGCTGGAGCGCGGATCAGTACGCGGGCAGCACGAGCAGCATCGCGCCGTTCACGCGTGCGCTCGTCGCGGGACCGGACACGGGCGTGGCCAATCTCGTGGCGCACACGGGTGCCTCGATCGATACGCTCATGGCGGGATGGCTCGTGGCCAACGTGGCTGATGACGCCGGTCTTACCAGTCTGTCGGATCGTTTCACGTACAAGAGCTGGGACATGACGAGCGCCGAGGAGGGGATCAACAGCGGGCAGTATCCGCTGTCACTCATTTCGCTCAAGGCGGACAGCGCGCGTGTCGACACCGTCTCGTCCACCGCCGCGCAGTACTACAT
>JBOHTE010000788.1:0-2181 GCA_050733555.1 Gemmatimonadaceae bacterium
CATCGACGACGATCATGGTCGCGTGCGGCAGTGCGACGCGGAGCGTGTGCAGGACGTCCGCGAGAGTGTGCGCGGCGTTGTACGCGGGGATCACACAGGCCAGTGGCGCGATCACGCCTCCTCGCCCGTGTCGCCAAGCAGCGCGAGCACCTCGCGGAGCTCCCGCTCCAGCGAGCGGATGGTCTGCAGGTCGAGCGCGCCCCGCGCCAGCGGCTTGAGTCCACCGCCCTTGCGCTGTTCATCGACCTTCTGGCGTGCGCCCTCGATGGTGTATTTCTCGGTATAGAGCAGATGCTTCACGAGCTGAATCAGCTCCACTTCGCGCCGCTGGTAGACGCGGTTGCCGGAGCGGTTCTTGGCCGGACTCAGAAAACGGAACTGGCTCTCCCAGTAGCGCAGCACGTGCGGCTTGAGTCCCGTGAGCTTGCACACCTCGCCAATGGAGAAGAACTCCTGGACGGCTTCTCGCGCGCTCATGGATCGCGCTCCGCGCGCAGCTCGCGCGCCATGAGTGCTTCGATAGCGGTCCGAACGGGTTCACGTTCGAACAGGACACGGTGTACGGCGGCGACAATTGGCATCTCAATCCCCTCCCGCGCCGCGAGTGCGTGCGCGCTCTGGGTGGTGAAGACTCCTTCCGCGACCGTCTCACGGGTGGACTGCACGTCCTGCAGCGAGCTGCCCCGCGCCAGCTCGGCCCCGAGCGCGCGATTGCGACTGAGCGCACCGGTGCAGGTGAGCACCAGGTCGCCGAGGCCGGCCAGGCCGGCGAAGGTCGCGGGCTGGGCGCCCAACGCGACGCCCAGACGCGTGATTTCGGCCAGCCCGCGCGTGATCAGCGCGGCGCGAGGATTGTAACCCAGTCCCAGTCCTTCCGCGATCCCGGTGGCTACCGCGATGACGTTTTTGAGGGCACCACCCACCTCCACACCCGTCACGTCATCGTGCGTATAGACGCGCACGTGTTCGTTGCTGAGCTGCTGCTGCGTGAGGCGCGCCGCATCAGCGTCGCGGGCGGCCGCCACGATCGCGGTCGGCTGCCGGGCCACCACCTCGGCAGCAAAGCTCGGGCCCGAGAGCGCCACGACGGGACGGCGCGGCGCTTCCTCCTCCACGATCTGCGTCATCAGTGCCAGCGTGCCGCGTTCGATGCCCTTGCTGGCCACGACCAGCGTCGCGCCGCTGGCGATCGTACTTCGGCTTCGCTGCACGAGATCCCGGAGCACGTGCGATGGCGCGGCAAGCAGCACGAGCGCCGCGCCGTCGAGCGCCCGCTCGAGCCGGGAGTGTGCGCAGACGCGCGGCGACAACACCGCTCCAGGGAGAAATCGCGGATTGGCGTGTCGCGCGTTGACCGTCTCGACCACATCGGGCTCGAAGGCCCAGAGGGCAACCTCGTGCCCATTGCGCCCAAGGAGATCGGCGAGCGCCGTGCCCCACGCGCCAGCACCAATGACGGCGCACTGCATCAATCGGGTGGTGAGCCGCGCCGGAAGCGATGCTCCTCGCCGCGAAGGAGTCGCCTGATATTGGCGCGATGGGTCCAGAACACGAAGAGCGCAACGAGGACGCTGAGCGCCAGCACCGGCGCCCGCACGTCCATCAGGATCGCGATCGAGAGCGGAAGAATGACCGCGGCCACCAGCGACGCGAGCGAGACATATCCCGAGAGATACACGGTTGCGATCCATGCGAGGAGCGAGATCAGCGTGGGAATCGTGGCGAGCGCGAGGAAGACGCCGCCTGCCGTGGCGACACCCTTGCCGCCGGATTTCCAGCGAAGGTACGGAGACCGCACGTGCCCGAGGATCGCGACGACGCCAAAGGCCAGCGCCCAGTGAGCCGCCGCGGGACTCGCGATCCAGCGCGGCAGAAACCACACGGGCACGGCACCCTTGGCCGTATCGAACAGCAGCACGGCCAACCCCGCCTTCCAGCCGAGCACACGAAATACATTGGTCGCACCCAGATTGCCGGAGCCATGCTCGCGCAGGTCGATGCCGCGCAACCAGCGTCCGGCCAGGTACGCCGCGGGCATACCCCCGCACAGATATGCGATGAGCAGCCCGAGCCACGGACTCATTCAGGCGGCCTTGCGCCGCAGCAGAATCCGGAGCGGATTTCCGGTGAATCCCCACGACTCGCGAAAGCCGTTGTGCAGGTAGCGCACGTAATGCTCCT
>JBOHTE010000789.1:0-8779 GCA_050733555.1 Gemmatimonadaceae bacterium
GGGGTACCCGGGCGGGGGAGCGCCGCGGACCCTCGGTACTGCGGGTCCGCTCTGCTCCCCCGCGCGGGTAATCCGGCACCGCCCCGCCGTTACCAGCGACCAGCGACCAGCGACCAGCGACCAGCTACCAGCTACCGCGCTCCCCCAAACTCACGATGACCCGCGTGAGTCGCGCCGCCGCGTTGCGCCAGTTGCGCTCCACGGCCTTCTGCGCGCCATCGGCGCTGCCGGCGGCGATGCGATCGACGATCGCCGCATGCTCCACGACGGACTGTCCGATCTCATCCACGAGTGCGCTGGTGTAGAGGCGCACGTACCGTTCGGCCTGCGGTTTCACGGCATCGTGCAGCGCGAGCAGGCGCGGGCCGGCTCCTGCTTCCACGTAGCGGCGGTGAAAGCCGGTGTCGAGGTCGAAGATGCGGACGGGGTCCGGACGCTGGCTCTTGCCGGACGGTGCGAGCTGGTCGTTCCTGGCGCGCAGGTCCTCGGCGAGCGCCTTGCGCGGAGCGGGCGCGAGCCCGGCCGCGCCGCGTGCGGCGAGCCCCTCCACGGCTCCCACGACCTCGAACAGCTCGCGGGCATCCTCGCGCGTGAGGGGCGCAATGACGAGGCGGTGCTCCTTCCGGCGGCCGACGCCGGTGATCCAGCCTTCCTGCTGCAGCCGGTGGAGAGCGCTGCGCACCGGCGTGCGGCTCACGCCAAGGCGTTCGGCGATGTCGCTCTCGATGATGCGGGATCCGGGGGCGAGTCGTCCCCAGATGATGAGCTCGCGGAGCTGATCGTAGGCGCGGGCAATGCGGTCGCCGCGGGTGGTTCGCGTGGCGGTCGCTGGGGCGGTCGCGCGCTTCGTTCGCGTCGCCTGAGGCATGGTCGTCCGGTCAGAGGGTGAACGCGTGAGACACCCGGGGCGCGGCGACCCACGTCGGGGCGGGGCGGCGTCGGCTGCCACATATGAATACCGCAGGGTATACTGATCCGTCAGGGGCGGCGGCAGTTCCGGGGTGACGCGGACGGCGATGGGCGGGTGCCGAAAAATCCGATGTTGTATACCTTGCAGTATACTAGTTCGCATCACATTATGTTCACAATATCGCCGCCCCGGGCGGCCTTCGGCTCCCCTCGTCCGACCCGACCCATCCGACCATCCCCATGCCTCCCTTGCATCCCGAGCCCGCGCCCGTCGCTGCCGACACCCAGGCCCGTGCCGCCGCGCGCCCGGCGCCCCAGGACGCGACCCTCCCGGGATTACAGGTCCGGCACCTCCACACCGCGGACGAATTCAACGCCTGCGTGACCCTCCAGGAGGAAACCTGGGGCGCCCAGTTCAACGAACGCGTCCCCGCCGCCATTCTCAAGGTGTCCCAGCGCGTCGGCGGCGTCACCGCCGGCGCCTTCGACCGCGATGACCGCCTGATCGGCTTCGTCTTCGGCCTCACCGGTGTCGAACGGGGCGACCTCGTCCACTGGTCCGACATGCTCGCCGTCCGACCCGAGTTCCGCGATCACGGGATCGGCCGGCACCTCAAGGAATTTCAGCGCGATGCCGTCAGTCGCCTTGGCGTCGTCCGCATGTACTGGACCTTCGACCCGCTCGTGGCCCGCAACGCCCACCTCAACCTCAACCGCCTGGGCGTGCGCATCGCCGAGTACATCCCCGACATGTACGGCCGTGAAACCAGCAGTACGCTGCACCGCGGCATCGGCAGCGATCGCTTCGTCGCCAACTGGGGCATCAGGGAAACCGCTCCCGCACGCTCCCCCGGTCGCATGGCGGGATTCCCCGGCGTTCGCCAGGCGCCGGTGCTGAACAGCCCCGACGACTCGGGCATTCCCGCGACTCCCGATGCCGCGATCGCACCCATGAACGGGGTCTGTCGGGTGGCCATTCCGCTCGACATCGAAGCCGTCCAGCGGTCCGCACTCACCACGGCCGCGCACTGGCGCGCCACCACGCGCCAGGCGCTGCAATGGGCGTTGCAACACTCGTATGCGGTGCGCGGCTTCTATCGCGATAATGCCGCCGGCTACGGATATTACGTCCTGTCCACGACACCGCTTCCCGAAGGAGACAGCTGATGCACCACCTCGCGTCATCACCTGCACCGCGATTCCGCTCACCCACCGGAGCCGTCTGATGCTCCGCCTCGACCGCATCACGTTGCGCGAGATCCGGCTTCCCCTCAAGGAACCCTTCCGCATTTCCTCCGGCGTCGTGACGGAACGGCGCATCTGCCTGCTCGAGCTGCGCGACACCGATGGTCGCTCCGCCTGGAGTGAATGCGTGGCGGGCGAGAAGCCCAACTACACAGCCGAAACCATCGACACGGCGTGGTTCGCCATGCGCGAGTGGGTCGCGCCGCGCGTCCTGGGCCGCGAGCTCTCGGGCCCGCAGGTGGTACACGAGCTGCTCGACCACGATTTCCGTGGCCATCGCATGGCCAAGGCCGCGGTGGAAATGGGCTGCTGGGCGTTGACGGCCGTCATCCTCGGCGTGCCGCTCTCCAAGCTGCTCGGCGGCACGCGCACGCGCGTGGCGACGGGCATCTCGCTCGGCATCCAGTCGAGTCCGGAGGCACTCGTCGAGCGCGCCGCCGCGGCGCGCAAGCAGGGATATCGCAAGATCAAGATGAAGATCGCCCCGGGATCGGACGTGGCGTTCGTCCGGGCGGTTCGCGAATCGCTCGGTGCCGACGTCGAACTCATGGCCGATGCCAATTCCGCGTACTCGCTCGCCGATACCGCCACGTTGCAGCAGCTCGATGCGTTCGAGCTCCTGATGATCGAGCAGCCGCTGGATCGCGAGGACCTCGTGCGCCACGCCACATTGCAGAAGACGCTGCGCACGCCCATCTGCCTGGACGAATCCATTACCGATGTGGATCGTGCGGACGACATGATTACGCTCGGCAGCGGAAAGATCGTCAACATCAAGGCGGGCCGCGTGGGTGGATTCTCCTCCTCGCTCGCGATTCACGGGCTCTGCCAGCGTCACCGGATACCCGTGTGGTGCGGCGGGATGCTCGAGAGCGGCATCGGACGCGCACACAACGTGGCGCTCGCGTCGCTCTCCAATTTCACGCTGCCCGGCGATCTGTCTCCCAGTGCCAGATACTGGGAGCGGGACATCGTCACGCCGGAATGGACGATGGACGCGGAGGGCATGGTGTGCGTGCCGCTCGACAAGCCCGGCCTTGGCGTGACCGTGAATCTGGATCGCGTGGATGACCTGACGGTCCGATCGGAAGTCCTCGCCTAGCACGCTCGCGGAGGGAGGCCTTCATGCCCGATCGTACCGGCGGCGCGCGGCTTCCCGCGGCCATCGAGCAGCAGTTTCCGGATGCGCTGCGCCGCACCCTCGTGGCGCTCCGGCGCGACCTGCACGAGCATCCGGAACTCTCCTTTCAGGAACAGCGCACGGCGGACCGTCTGCATGCGGCGCTCGAAGTCCTGCATCCGGTGCAGCTCGACCGCGTGGCGGGCACGGGTATCGTCGCGCGGTTCCGCGGTCGCGATGCCGGCATCCCGACCGTCGCCATCCGCGGTGACATCGACGCCCTCCCCATCCAGGAAGCGACGGCGCTGCCCTTCGCGTCGCGCACCACCGGTGTGATGCATGCCTGTGGCCACGACGTGCACGCTACATGGACCGTCGCCGCCGCGCACCTGCTGACGATGCAGCCGGCCGCCGGCGACGTGCTCATCGTGCTGCAGCCGGCCGAGGAAGTGGGCACGGGTGCAAGGGCCATGCTGGCATCGGGCGCGCTGGACGGTGTGGCCGCGATCTTTGGCGGGCACGTGGATCGTCGCTTCGCCGTGGGCGAGGTCGTGGCGGAGGCGGGGCCGCTGGCCGCATCGGCGGATGAGTTCGAGATCACGCTCACGGGAAGCGGCGCGCACGGGGCGCGGCCGCATGAAGCCGCGGACCCTGTCGTGGGCGCGGGAGCGCTGATCGGCGCGCTCCAGACCATCGTGTCGCGCCGGCTGAATCCCGCGCATGCGGCAGTGGTGACGGTCGGGACCGTGCACGCCGGCTCGGCGCCGAACATCATTCCCGATCGCGCGACACTCTCCGGAACGCTGCGCGCGACTGAGCCAGCGGTGCGCCAGCGCCTGCACGATGAGGTGCGGCGCATCGCCACGTCCGTCGCCGACACGTACCGGCTCACCGTGGAGGTTGTGGTGCGCTCCGGTCCACCACCCATCGTCAATCCGGCGGAGCCCGCATCGTGGGCGCGCCAGGCGGCAACGTCGCTGTTGGGTGCCGAGGGCGTCGTGCCACTGGGGTTTCTCAACATGGGTGGTGAGGACTTCGCCTGCTACATGGAACGCATGCCGGGCTGCTTCCTGCGCATTGGTGCGCGCGAGCCCGGCGGTCAGCCCATTCCCGCGCACTCGCCGCACTTCTACGCCGCCGAAGAGAGCATCTTCGTGGGCGCCGCGGTCCTGGCGCAAACCGCGCGCGTCGCGTCGGAGCACGTGTCCGCGTCCCACTCTTCCCGCTCGGGCGGCCCATGACACAGTCCGAACACACGCTGCAACGGATGCTGGGACTCAGGGATCTGGTGCTCATCGTCATCGGGTCCGTCATCGGGTCGGGCATCTTCATTGTGCCGGCGACGGTACTCCGGCAGACGCAGGGCCACGTGGGCGTCGCGTTGCTGGTGTGGTTCGCGGCCGGCGTGCTCTCGCTCCTGGGCGCGCTGACGTACGGCGAAATGGGCGCGGCGAATCCGGAGGCCGGCGGTCTCTACGTGTACATCCGCGATGCGTTCGGCGCACTGCCGGCCTTCCTGTATGGGTGGACGGCATTCTTCGTCATCAGCAGTGGCGCCGTGGCGACGCTGGCCGTGGCATTCACGGGTTATCTGGGCCAGATCGTGCCGGTATCGCCGCTGGCGGGCAAGGCGGTCTCCGTGCTCATGATCGCCGTGGTGATGGCGGTCAACATTCGCGGCACTCGGCAGGGCGCGGATGTGCAGAACGTGACGACGGGCATCAAGCTCGTGGCGCTGGTGCTGATCAGCATCGTGCTGCTCGTCGCGGGACACCGGTTCACGCTTGCGGTACCGGCCGCCGCCCCTGCGCTATCCGGCGGGTCGCTCGTGTCCGCGTTCGGTCTGGCGATGATCGGCGTGCTCTGGTCCTACGAAGGATGGCAGTACGTCACCTTCTCCGCGGGCGAGACCCGCGATCCGCAACGCACATTCCCGCGCGGCATCATCATCGGCACCGCCGTGATGATCGTCGTGTATCTGCTGGCCAACGTCGGCTACATCGCGGCACTGGGCCCGGCGCGCGCGGCGCACTCCGACCGCATTGCCGCCGATGCCGTCGCCTCGCTGCTCGGCCCGCTCGCGGGCAAGCTGATCGCGGCCGTAATTCTCGTGTCGATGTTCAGTGCCGCGAATGGCATCACCATCACGACACCCCGGGTGTACTTCGCCATGGCACGCGACCGGGTGTTTTTCCGCAAGATGGCGGAGGTGCACCCGCGCTTCGGCACGCCCGCGGTCGCGATTTTCTGGAGCTCGCTCTGGGCGATGTGTCTGGCCGTAACGGGCACGTTCGAGCAGCTGCTCACCTACGTGGTGTTCGTCGGCTGGATTTTCTACGGGCTCGGCGCCGTCAGCATCTTCGTCTATCGCCGGCGCGAGCCCAACATGGTGCGGCCCTTTCGCGTGCCCGGGTATCCGGTGACGCCATTGCTGTTCGTCGCCTCCGCTGCCGCGATCGTGCTGAACACCATGGTGACGCAACCCGGGCGGGCCTTTCTGGGTCTGGGCATCGTCCTGCTCGGCGCGCCGGTTTTCTTCATCTGGCGGTTCAGAAGCAGGAGAGAAGCACTGGAGAGCAGTTGAGGGCCCGTCGCGACCGCGTGCGACGGCGCTGCGTGCTCACTGTCAGCGCGCTCGGCGCTCTCATTGCACGACCGGGATCGTCACCTCCGAGAGATTCTTCCCCGAGCGATACACCCGATGCGTCGCCGCCCGATAGTCACTCGCCCGGGCCAGGAAGATGTTCGGAACGAAGGTCTGCGGGTTGCGATCGATGAGCGGGAACCAGCTGCTCTGGACCTGAACCATGATGCGGTGCCCCGTGAGGAAGCGATAATTCTGCGTGTGCAGGTCCACCGTGATCGGCGTCACGCGGTTCGGCACCAGCGGCACCGGTTTGTCGAATCCGTTCCGGAACCGGCTGCGAAACACTTCGTTGGACACCATGAGTTCCCAGCCGGAAGGTTTCCAGTCACGCGCATACGCCTCGGGATAGACATCGATGAGCTTCACGATCCAGTCGGCGTCGCTGCCCGTGGTAGAGACGAAGAGATGCGCGACGACATCACCGGCAATCGTCACGTCCTCGGTGAGCGGCTCCGTTTCCCAGGTCAGCACGTCCGCGCGATTGTCGACAAAGCGCTGGTCCTCGGTGAGCCAGGTGTACCAGTGCGAACCATGCGGAAAGTACGTGGCCTGGATCGGCCGGTGACGGTACGGCACCGGGTGCGCGGGATCTGACACGAAGCTGTCGGCCGCGGCCACGCGCGCGTGTGCGGGCACGGGCGCGGTGAAGGAGAGGCGGCGGTTCGCGTTGAAGTAGAGTTTGCGGTCCGTGGTTTCCTGCCTGGGTGGCCAGGCGTTCCACGAGTGCCACGTCCCGTCGCCCGTCTCGAAAGTGAGCGCCTCGGGCTCATGCCACTCGCCGCCGCTGTCCTTCAGGAAATGCGCGAACCAGGGCGCGAGAATCTTCTCCTGAAAGTATCTGGAGGTGGCGCTGCCAAATTGGATCGCGCCCAGCGAGTCGCCCGACGCACCGGCCCATCCCCCGTGGTTCCAGGGCCCCACCACGAGGTAGTTCAGATGATTCGTGTCGTGCGGCTCCAGCGTCTCGTAGATCTTCACGGGCCCGTAGAAGTCCTCCTGATCCCACCACCCGGCGACGTTCAGCGTGGGCACCGTGACACGCGTGAGATACGGCATGACGGCCTGCTTCTGCCAGAACGCATCGTAATTCGGATGCGCCACGTAGTTCTCCCACGTCGGAATGGTGCCGTGCAGATACCTGCTGTCCACATTGGACAACGGGCCGAGTGCGAGATACCACTCGTAGGTGTCATAGCGATCGAACGCGAACTGGGTGTTCTCCTTTGACGTCTCCATCATCGTGGCGTACTCGAAGCCGTAGCTCAGCCGGAACGCGCCGTTGTGGTGGAAATCGTCGCCGAGGAACATGTCAGCGGGCGACGCCTGCGGCGACACGGCCTTGAGCGCCGGGTGCGGGTCGAGCATCGCCATCACGGTGAGCCACCCCGGATACGAAATGCCCAGCATCCCCACGCGCCCGTTGTTGTTGGGAACGTGTTTCAACAGCCAGTCGATGGTGTCGTAGGAATCGGTGCTCTCGTCGATCGCATGGGGATCCGTGTGGTCGCGCGGCGGCCGCTGCATCACGAATTTCCCCTCCGATCCGTAGCGCCCGCGAATATCCTGGAAGACGAAGATGTAACCGTCCGCCGCGAGCGCCTTGTAGTAGCCGCCGAGCGTCCGCGCGGACGAACCAATGCCATATGGCGTGCGTGTGAGGATGAACGGCAGCGCCGCATGCTCCCCGCGCGGCACGAAGATCGAAGTGTGCAGCTTGACGCCATCGCGCATGGGAATCATGACTTCGGTCTTCTCGAACGCCGCCGCGGAGTCCGGCTGCTGTGCGACGAGCATCGGCGCGATGCAGAGTCCGGCCGCCAGCACGAGGCATGAACGGTAACCTGGCATGTGAGCGGCTCCGTTATTCCCGGTATCCCGGACCACGCACGACCATTCCGGGCTTCGCCCCGGTCGCCTTGCCGTCCAGCACCACCTCCACGCCGTTCACGAACACGTGCTTCATCCCCACCGACAGTTGATGCGGCTGCTCGTAGGTGGCGCGATCAATGATCGTCCGGGGGTCGAAAACGACGACGTCCGCGTACATGCCCTCGTGCAGTAGCCCGCGATCACGAATGGACAGTCGCTGTGCCACCGCCCACGTCATCTTCCGGATCGCATCCTCGAGCGTGAGCACGTGCTGCTCGCGCACGAAGCGCCCCAGAATGCGTGGATAGTTGCCGTACGCGCGGGGATGCGTCATGCCCTTCGCGCTGTCCGGATCCATGCCATCCGCATCCGTGCCGAACTTCATCCAGGGCTGGCGAATCTGCATCGCGACGTTCGAGTCCGACGCGATGAAGAGGATCTGTCCCAGCGTGTTGTGCTCCGCCACCGTGAGATCCATGAGCGCCACCGGCCAGCTCCGGTTCATGGCCTTCGCAATGTCCGCCAGCCGCTTCCCTTCGTACTGCTTCAGCGAATCCACACGAAATCCCACGACCTCCACGCCGGCCGGCGTGGCGCTCAGACAGAGATTTTCCCAACTGGTATCAGGACGAATCATGTCCGCGCTGATCCTGGCGCGCTGCGCCGGATCGGCCAGTCGCTGGAGCAGCTTGCCATCCGCGTGCGCCCAGGGGGGAATGCACGACGAGAGGCCGTTGGCGCCGGCGGTGTACGCATACTGGTCCGCGCCCACATCCTGGCCGGCCGCGCGCGCGGAATCGATCTTCGCGATGACCTTCACCGCCTTGGGCCAGTTCTGCACACCGGCGGCCTTCAGGTGGTAGATCTCCACCGGCACGCCGCCTTCCCGCCCGATCGTGAACGCTTCGTCCACTGCCTCCAGCAACCGGTCGCCCTCCGAGCGCATGTGCGTGATGTAGATCCCGCCGTACGGCGCCGCTGCCTTCGCC
>JBOHTE010000790.1:0-9182 GCA_050733555.1 Gemmatimonadaceae bacterium
GCGCGCTTGCCGACCGTGGTGAGCTGCGCCGGCTGCAGATGCGTGTACGCCAGCGTGGGTTCGTCGCGCCAGCGCTCGGCGAAGGCCGCCAACTCGCGCACGACACCCAGCACGGCGTCGCGCAGCAGCTCCAGGCCGCGCCGCATGAGAATCACATCGGCGTTGTCGGTGACGAACGCGCTGGTGGCGCCAAGGTGCAGAAACGGCCGCGCCAGAGGTGCGACATCCCCGAAGGCGTGCACGTGCGCCATGACATCATGCCGGAAGCGGCGCTCGAACGCCGCCGCCTTCTCGAAGTCGATGTCATCGAGATGCGCCCGCATCTGCGCGAGCCCCTCTTCGGAGATGCCCGCGACGCCCAACTCGCGCTCCGCCTCCGCGAGCGCGAGCCAGAGTCGCCGCCAGAGCGCATGACGCTGATGGGGAGACCAGAGCTCGAGCATCGCGGCGGACGCGTAGCGCGATGCGAGCGGGGAGGCGTAGCGCGAAAAGTCCGTCGTCATCGAATGCTGAAGTCCGTGGAGTAGATCGCACCGCCACGCTCGAAATACATGCGGATGTACCCGCGTCCGGAGAACGCTTCCAGCGCCTTCTGCACATCCTGCGCGTCCGTGACGGGCACCCGATTGATCTGCACGATCACGTCGCCCTTCTGAATGCCCAGTTCGTCCGACACGCTCTGGCTCACGTTGTAGATGACGGCGCCGTGCGCGCTGCGAATGCCGCGCTCGGCCCGGATCGTCGGCGTGAGCGTGACGAGTTCGAGCTCCTTGAGCACCTGCACCTTGGGCGCGCTCACCTCCGGCAGGTCCGCCACGGTCACCGTGGCCGTGAAGACGTGTCCGTTGCGACGCACCTCGACCGGCACCTGCTGTCCCACGCGCACCTCGAGCATCTCCGCTTCCCAGTCAAAGGGATTGCGCAGGGTGCGCTCGCCGGCCTTGAGCAGCTGATCGCCGGCGCGCAGGCCGGCGTTGTCCGCCGGCGAACCCGGCACGACCGAATGAATGATCACGCCGGCGCTGAGTACCTGCCGGGCATTGTCGCCGGTGGGCAGCACTTCCTTGATGCCGAGCCACGGGCGACGGATGGTGCCATGCTCCAGCAGATCCTCGGCGACTCGCTTGACGCGGTTGATCGGGATGGCGAATCCGATGCCGACGGACCCACCCGACGGCGTGTAGATCGAGCTGTTCACGCCGATGACCTCACCGACGGCGTCCACGAGCGGTCCACCGGAATTGCCCGGATTGATGGCGGCATCGGTCTGGATCATGTCCACGTACGTGGCGCCGCCCTGCGCCTGCGCCGCGAGGTTGCGGCCGGTGCCGCTGATCACGCCCGTCGTGACACTGGGTTCGGAATTGCCCAGCACGAACCCATACGGATTCCCGATGGCGATGGCCCACTCGCCAATCAGCAGGTTGTCGGAATCCCCGAGCTTGGCCACCGGGAGATTGCTGGCGCTGATCTTGAGCACGGCGAGGTCATTGATGTCGTCCTTGCCGAGCAGCTTCGCCGGATAGGTGGTGCCGTCGCGCAGCGCGACGGAGATCGAGCTGGCTTCGTTGATCACGTGCGCATTCGTCACGATGACGCCGTCGGCACGGAGGATGAAGCCCGAGCCCAGTCCCGGGAGCGTGCGATCGCCGCTCTGGCGCCCGAAGAAGGCGGCGAACGGATCAACTGGTGCGTGCTCCACGATCTGCGTCTGGACCGTCACCACCGTTGGCGACACCTCGCTGACCGCCTGTGTGATCAGCGTGCGCCGCCGCGGATCGATGGTCGTATCGCGGGCGTGCTCCGCCGCAGCGGCCACGGCGACGGTGAGACCACTCCCGCTGCCACGGTCCTGCGATCCACCACCACACGCCAGTGTCGTCACAACGGCAAGAATCCAGAGCCGGGACATCACGCGTGTCCCGCGCGTGCCTTCACGATTTGACGGCTCCATTCGTGGAGAAAATGATCGAGGCCGAGGTCAGTCAACGGGTGTACCAGCGCCGCGCGGAGCACGGCCGGCGGTACGGCGACGACATCCGCGCCCGTGCGGGCCGAATCGACGAAGCGGCGCGGCGTACGGATCGACGAGGCGAGCACCTCGCACTCGACACCGGAATGATCGAAGATGCGGCGAATGTCGGCGACGACAGCAATGCCATCGGTGCCCGCATCATCCAGCCGGCCAATGAAAGGGCTCACGTAGCTCGCGCCGGTCCGCGCGGCGAGCAGGGCCTGGGACGCACTGAACACCAGCGTGACGTTTATCGCGACGCCGTCGCTCACGAGCCGCCGCGCCGCCACCAGACCCTCCTCGATCATGGGCACCTCCACGACCACACGGTCAGACAGGTGGGCCAGGTCCTTGCCCTCACGGTACATTCCGTCCGCGTCCACCGAAATGACCTGCACCGTCACGGGCCCGGGCACCGCGCGGCAGAGCTCCGCGACATGCTCGTGGTGATCGCGGTCCACGCACTCGCGCGCGAGCAACGCCGGGTTCGTCGTCACGCCATCAATGAGACCCGTGTTCAGCGCCCAGCGGATTTCATCGAGATTCGCCGTATCCAGAAAGATTTTCATTCGGATGCCAGATAGAGGTCAGCCGGATATCGAACGACGTCGAGAAACAGCGCGTGAGCCGGCGCGGGCGCCGAGGTGCTGCGATTGTTCGGTGCATCGAGCAACTGCACGACGCTGTCCGAATCCCGGCGCCCTGCCGCGGCGTCCAGCATGGTGCCCACGAGGAAGCGGACCATGTGATGCAGGAAGCGGTTCGCCTCGATCTCGAACACGAGCCCGCCCGGGCGCTCACGCCACCGGGCGTCGAGCACGCGACACGCATGCGTATCGTGCGCGGGCGCCGTGCCCTGAACCGCAAAGGCCAGAAAGCGGTGCTCGCCTTCGAGTGCCCGGGCGCCAGCGTCGAGAATCGTCCGATCGAGCGACTGGCGCACGCTCAGCTCCCAGCGGCGGCGAAAGGGCGATCGCGTACTTGCCTCCGTACCAACCTGATAGCTGTACCGACGGGAGACGGCGCTGTACCGCGCGTGGAAGGCGGGCACCATCTCATGCGCCGCGGCGATCCACAGATCGTGGGCCAGCAGGGCATTCAGGGCGCGGCGCAGCGCGCACGGAGTCCATTTGTCCGGAACGCGAATACCAACCGCCTGTCCTCGCGCGTGCACACCCGCATCTGTCCGTCCCGATCCGATGGCTGTAACAGCTGTCCCGCACAGCCGCGCCAGAACTTTCTCGAGCTCGCCCTGCACGGTGCGCTGCCCTGGTTGCTGCTGCCACCCCGCGAACCCCGCCCCATCGTAGTGCATCACGAGCTGCACGGTGCGCTCCGGCATGTGAGAGAACATACCCGCACACCTTTCAGTGTCAAGCAAGCTCGCATGGTGGAACCGATTGACAGTTCAACACCTACGACTCTACATTGCGCTTCCCACTCCACCCGCCGTACCTGCCCCGAATCGGCGACGATGCCCCCTCGAACACTTGCCTCGCTTGCGCACGCGCTTGGCGCGGCATCCGACCTGGACGCCGCGCTCGTGGCGCTGGGTGAGGCGCTGGCGGAGGTCGACCGCTCCGCGCGACTGGCGCTGCTCACGTTCGACGCGCGGCGCCAGATCTTCCGCGATCGCCTCATGCCGGCCGATGACAAGGTCGTGCGCGAGCGCATCGACACCACGTTCGATCACCTGCCGGCGCGCGTACGCCAGCAGGTCGCCAAGGGCGGGCAGTTCGCCGACCTCGGCGATGACTCCGACGAATACCTCCGTCTGTTCGGCCTCTCGCTGACGTCGGGCGAGGACGGACTGCTGGCGATCTGTGGCATCACCCACGACGGACCGCTCGCCGCCGCGCTGCTGCTGCTTGAGTCGCGACGGTTCTTTGGCACGCGCGTCGTCGAGCGCTTCGCGCCCTCGGCGGCCCTGTTCGAGCTGGCGCACGCGCGTTTCGCCGAGCGCGACGCGCGCGATGAAGCGGTGCACACACTCGAGGACGTCACGCAACGGGTGCACGGCGAATACGTGAAGCGGCTTGCTGCGCTCGAGCAGGAGCTGGCGCAGGCGCGCAACACGCCGCAGGCGATGGCTGCCGTCGCACCGGAGCGCCTGGTTGCGCTGGAGCGCGACGCCGCCCGGGCGCGAGAAGATGCCCGCCGTGCCACGCGCCGCGCGGAAGCCGTGGAGGGGCAGGTGACAGCTGCGGTGAGCCAGCTCGAGCAGGCGCACATTGAGTTGCATCGTCGCAGCGAGGTGCTTCGCCAGAAGACGCGCACGCTGTACCTCATTGATCGCGTGCTCACGCTGGATGCCACCACCGCCGATCCGAGACAACTGGCCGACGGGCTGCTGGCGCTCGTGGGCGATGACATGCAGGCGCAGCGCTGCTCACTGGTGCTGCGTGTACCGGGCGCCAACGAGCTCTACATCGCTGCGGCCACGGGCCTGGCTCCGGAAATCGCCGAGGGCAAGCGGCTCCGGATCGGCGAGGGGGTCTCGGGCAAGGTGGCTGCGACTCGCGAACCGCTGCTCGTGACCGACGTCACGCAGACGCAGGGGCATCCGCTGCTGCACGATGAATACTTCACCACCGGATCCTTCATCAGCTTTCCGCTGGCGTACCACGACGAGCTGGTGGGTGTCCTCAACCTCACGAATCGCGCCCTGCGCGGGGTGTACGTGGAGGAGGACGTGGAGCGCGTGCGCATTCTGGCACTGCTCATCTCGCTCATCGCATGGCGGGCGGTGCTCCCCGAACGGCTGCTCGAGTCAATCGGTGTCCGCTGACCCGCTGCGCCTGGCGATTCGCCGACTGGCAGCGGGTGATTCGCTCTCCATGCAGGATACGGCCGATGCGTTCGACATCATTATGCGCGGCGAAGCATCGCAGGCGCAGGTTGCGGCCATCCTCATGGCGCTCCGCGTCAAGGGCGAGACGGCCGCGGAAGTAGCGGGAGGTGCACGCGCGATGCGGCGCGCCATGCTGGTGCTGCCCGCTCGCGACCCCGCCTCGCTCGTGGACACCTGCGGCACCGGCGGCGGCTCGATCTCGACGTTCAATATCTCCACCGCGGCCGCGCTGCTGGCGGCCGGCGCCGGCGTGCGCATCGCCAAGCACGGGAACCGCTCCTTCACCTCGCAGTGTGGCAGCGCGGACGTGCTCGAAGCACTCGGTGTCCGCATCGAGATGCCGGTGGACGCCATGCGCCGCGTGCTGGACGACACCGGCATCGTGTTCATGTACGCGCCGATCATGCATCCCGCCATGCGCCACGTCGGGCCCGTCCGGCGTGATCTCGCCATCGGCACGGTCATGAACATTCTCGGCCCCCTCGCGAATCCCGCGGGCGCGGGGCGACAGGTGGTGGGTGTGTCCGACCGCACGCGTCTGCCGCTGCTTGCGGGCGCGCTCGCAGCACTGGAATCGCGGCACGCTCTGGTCGTGTACGGGGAGCCCGGACTGGACGAGATCTCGCCGCTGGGCTGTACGCACGTCCACGAAGTTCGCGATGGCGCGGTGCAGAGCTGGACGCTCGATCCGGAGCGATTCGGGCTGGGCGACGGAACGGCGGAGGAGCTCGCGGGCGGAACGCCGGCGGACAACGCGAGCGCGATCGTGGATGTGTTGCGTGGACGTCGTCATGGCGGCGCCCGGTCGGCGGTGCTGCTGAATGCGGCCGCCGCCATTTACGTGGCTGATTCGGGCACCAGCTACGAGGACGCGCTGATCCGGGCGCAGCACGCGCTGGACGACGGGCGCGGCCTGGACGCCCTGGAGCGGCTACGCCGCGCCACCCAGACGCTCCACACGGATCAGTAGCGGCGCAGCACTCCGACCACCACACCCTGAATGGTGACGTCGTTCTCGTGGACGTAGATGGGGCGCATTGTCTCGTTGGCTGGCTGGAGACGAATGCGGCCATCGCGCTCCCGATAGAACTTCTTGACCGTTGCCGCGGTGTTGTCGATGAGCGCGATGACGGTTTCGCCGTTGTCCGCTGCAGGGCGCTCGTTGATGACCACGAAATCGCCGTCACGAATCTGCTCGTCGATCATGGAATTCCCGCGAACCCGCAGGACGTAGTGGTTTCCGCCCCGATGAATGAAATTCTCAGGCACGACCACGGTTTCATTCACTTCGAGCGCCTCGATCGGCACACCCGCGGCAACGCTGCCCAACAGAGGGAGCTCGACGCCGCGGGGGTAGACGTCGGACGGGAGTATCTCGATGGCGCGGCTCTCGTTGTAGGAGCGCTTGATGTATCCTTTGCGTTCGAGGTTGCTCAGGTGCTCATGTACCGTGGCAAGCGAGGTATAGTTGAACTGTCTGGCGATTTCCTCGAAACTGGGCGCGTAGCCGTTTCCGTCCACGTAACCGGTGAGGAAATCCAGAATTTCGCGCTGTCGCCGTGTGAGCGTCATCTCCAGCTCCATGCCGGGGAAAGGATCGGGCGGGCATACCGGTCGCCCGGTACCGAACGGAAGCCGAATACACTTTAGCCGAAGATTACCCGAAGTGCAAGTATCCAGGGAGCAATGGACCCCTCCGACGGGCACGCTGGGGCGAATCGTCGCGGAATCCCATGCACGCGTCGCCGGGTTGCTGCAGGATCGGCGCGCGGTACAGGATCTCGAGCGCGCGGCTGCCGCGGCGCCGCCCGCGCCGTCGTTCGCCGCGGCGCTCCGGCGAAGGGACATCGCGCTGATTGCCGAGGTCAAGCGACGTTCCCCGTCCAGGGGCGAGATCAACGCGGCGCTGTCGGCGCGGGATCAGGCCGCGGCGTACGCCGCCGGAGGAGCCGCGGCGCTGTCCGTGCTCACGGAGCCCGAGCACTTTGGCGGCTCGCTGGATGACCTGCGCAGCGCCACCGGCGCGGTGTCCGTCCCGGCGCTGCGCAAGGATTTCATCGTAGACGAGGTGCAACTGCTCGAGGCGCGCGCCAACGGCGCCGCCGCGGCCTTGCTCATCGTCCGCGCGCTCGCCCCGGCGGAGCTGGAGAAGCTGATACGGTGCGCCCGCGCCGCCGGTCTCGAGCCGCTCGTCGAAGTGCACCGCGACGCCGAGCTGGATCGCGCGCTGGCGGCCGGCGCGCACGTCATCGGCGTGAACAACCGGGATCTCGAGACGTTGCACATTGACGCCGCAACGGGCGACCGGTTGTTGCCTCGTGTGCCGCGCGCCTGCATCGCGGTATCCGAGAGCGGCATGCTGGCTCGTGGCGACGTCGAGCGGGCGGCGCGCGCGGGAGCTGACGCGGTGCTGATCGGATCGGTACTGTCGGCATCACTGGAGCCGGAGCACGCCCTGCGCGCGCTCATCGGCGTGCCCCGGAGTGCGCGTGTCCGTTGACATCAAGTTCTGCGGGATGACGCGCGAGGAGGACGTCGCGATGGCCGTCGCACTGGGCGCCGCGTACGTCGGCGTCATCTTCGCGGCCGGGGCACGGCAGGTGAGCCCTGCGCGTGCGGCGCGCGTGCTGGCAGCCGCGAGCGGCGCCGCGATCCGCGTCGGCGTCTTCGTGGAGCACACGGACGACGAGATCGCGCGGGCCGCGCACGATGCCGCCCTGAACATCGTGCAGTTGCACGGTGGCGTGACCGCGGTGCGCGTCCAGGCGCTTCGCCAGCGGCTCACGCTGCCCGTGTGGGCCGTGGTGGCCGTGCGGGACGCGACATCGCTGGACGCTGTCGCGGCGCTCGACGCGGCCGCAGATGGTGTGCTGCTCGACAGCTTCCTGGAGGGCAGATCCGGCGGAACCGGAACGTCGTTCGACTGGCGCGTTGCTGCCGGGGCGCAGCGGCCGCGCCATGCCTTGCTCATTGCCGCGGGTGGCCTGAATCCGGAGAACGTCGCCACCGCGGTGCGCGTGCTGTCGCCCAACGTTGTGGACGTCTCGTCCGGTGTGGAGCGCGCCCCGGGCATCAAGAATCACGATCGCATGCGTGCCTTCGCGGCCGCGGTGCGACAGGCGAGTGGAGAGCCATGAGCAGCAGTGTGATCACGCCGCCGGAACGCTTCGGCGCATTCGGCGGCAAGTACGTTCCCGAGACGCTCATCCCGTCCCTGGCTGCGCTGGAGGAGGCGTTCAGCGACGCGAGGCGCGATCCGGCTTTCCAGGCCGAGTTCGATGGATTGCTCTCCACCTATGTGGGTCGTCCTTCTCCAGTGAGCCACGCGGGCCGGTTGTCGGCTCTCGTTGGCGCGCCCGTGTATCTCAAGCGCGAAGATCTGAATCACACGGGTGCACACAAGATCAACAACACGCTGGGGCAGGTGCTCCTGGCCCGGCGCATGGGCAAGCGTCGCATCATTGCGGAGACCGGCGCCGGCCAGCATGGCGTCGCCACCGCCACCGTCTGCGCGAAGTTCGACCTGCAGTGCGTCGTGTACATGGGCGAGGAAGACATGCGGCGCCAGGCGCTCAATGTCTTCAGAATGCAGTTGATGGGGGCAGAGGTGCGGCCGGTGTCGTCAGGCACGCGCACGCTCAAGGATGCCACGAATGAAGCCATCCGGGACTGGGTAACGAACGTGACGGACAGCCATTACATCATTGGCTCCGTGGTGGGGCCAGCGCCGTATCCATACATGGTGCGGGAGTTCCAGGCCGTGATCGGCCGGGAATCGCGCGCACAGATGCTGGCGCTCGCCGGACGGCTGCCCCGGACGGTCGTCGCCTGCGTCGGTGGTGGCTCCAACGCGATCGGGATCTTTCATGACTTCATCCCCGAGACGGATGTGGAGCTCATCGGCGTCGAAGCGGCCGGCGAAGGGCTGACGAGCGATCGGCATTCCGCTTCGCTCTCGCGCGGCACGCCGGGCGTCCTGCATGGTTCGCGCAGCTATCTGCTGCAGGACGCACATGGCCAGGTGCACCCCGCGCATTCGATCTCCGCGGGACTGGATTACCCGGGCGTCGGTCCCGAGCACAGCTTCCTCAAGGACAGCGGCCGCGCGACGTATGTCTCCGTCACCGATGCCGAGGCGCTCGACGGCTTTTCCCTGCTGAGCCGGTTGGAAGGCATCATCCCTGCGCTGGAGTCCGCCCACGCCGTCGCGTGGGTCGCGTCGCAGCGCGGGCGGTGGGACCCGTCCGAGCCGGTACTCGTGTGCATCAGCGGCCGCGGGGACAAGGACGTGGTGCAGGTGAGCGAGCTGCAGGAGCG
>JBOHTE010000791.1:0-5302 GCA_050733555.1 Gemmatimonadaceae bacterium
CCCCCCGCTTCCCTATCGGTTCGCCGCCGCCGCCTCGCTCCCCGCCGGCACCAGATTGAAGTCGTACACCAGGTGAATGCTGTCCGCCACGCTCAGAATCGACATCACCTTCGGCTTCTCCAGCTGGAAATCGGCAAACGTGAACCCCGTTGACGCCGTCCCGCGCACCGCGCCATTGCGAACGCCGGCCGTCACGCTCCACGTCGTCGGCCGCGTCACGCCCTTCACCGTGAGATCACCCAGCACCGTGAACGTCACGCGTCCCGACGTAGCCAGCGGCATGGTGAGTCCCTTGATCTCCTTTGGCACGAGCGTCACGGTGGGGTACTTATCGGTATCCATCGTGCGCCGTCGGATGAACCCGTCGCGCATGTCGCGATCGCTCCTGAGGTACGAGATGTTCGCCACGAACCTGGACTCGGCGGGCACCACGTGCCCCTTGTCATCAACCGTGATAGCGCCGGTCAGACTGTCGGTGACGCCAACCGCGTCGCTCGGAAAGTTGACGCTGGCGAGCTGCTCGCGCACGAAGTAGCGGGCGCTGTTGCCCTTGGGCGCGAGCACGTAGCGCGTCGGTCCCTGTTCGGGCACGGCGGGCTGCACCGTTGCGGCGGACGCCGAACTCCGCGCCGCGGCCACGCCCACCGCGCTCACACCGATAACCAGCAGGGCGACGCTTGCCGCCAGACTTCTCCTCTGCATGCATTCCCCTCCGAACGTATGGTCTTGAGTGCGCCGGCACGCACATGGCGGCCGACACGGTCCTCATAACTTACGCGGGGGGCATGCACACCGCTGTCATGCGATGTTGAAATTCTCCCGCCACACCGCAGATTCCCGACGAGCTCACCGGTCCGGCGCGAGCCGGGCCACCTGTCCGCCATTCTTCGTCGGGATTCTGCCATGCCGCGGGAATTGACTCGCCTTCTCAGCGCCGCGCTCCTCGCGCTCCCGTTCGTCGTCGCCTCCCCTCGAGCCGTCGCCGCGCAGCAGCGCGCGCCGCGCACCGGCCAGCCCGTGGGCCCGGTCGACCCGCGCCATTCGCAGACCGAGAAGCCGCCACTCCACGCGAAGCACTGGCTCGCCATCACAGGCAAACCGCTCTCCGCCACCGCGGGCGCGCTGATCTTCGCCAAGGGTGGCAATGCAGTGGATGCCGCCGTCGCGATGCTCGCCGCCGGCTGCACCATGTGGGACACGCTCTCCTGCGGCGGCGAAACGCAGGCGCTCATCTACGATCCGCACACGAAGAAGGTCATCGGCATCGACGCGCTCGGCGTCGCGCCCACGGGGGCGACCGCCGAAGACTACCACAGCAAAGGGTATCGCTTTCCGCCCGAGTATGGCCCGCTGGCCGCGGTGACGCCCGGCACCGTGGGCGGCATGCTCACCATGCTCGCCGACTACGGCAAGCTGTCGCTCAAGGATGTGCTGGCGCCCGCCATCCAGATGGCCGACGGCTATCCCATGGAAGCGCAGCTCTCGCGCACCATCGAGCATTACAAGGACTGGATCAAGAAGTGGAGGTACTCGCCCGGCATCATGCTCACGCACCCCGGCGCCGCGTACGAAGCCCCGGAGCCGGGCGAGATCTTCGTGCAGAAGGATCTCGCAGCGACGTGGCGCAAGTTGGTGGACGCCGAGCAGCAGGCGCTCAAGCAGGGGAAAACCCGCAAGCAGGCCATCCAGGCCGCGTACGACCGCTTCTACAAGGGCGACATCGCGCGCGAGATCGTGCGCGGCGTGCGCGAGGACGGCGGGCTGTTCACCATGCAGGACCTCGCCAGCTGGAAGGTGCACATCGAGGAACCGTTGCACACCACGTACAAGGGGATCGAGGTGTACAAGCTCCCCATCTGGGAGCAGGGGCCCGTGATGCTGCAGGCGCTCGACATGCTGGAGAACACCGATGTGAAGAGCATGGGTTACAACTCGCCGAAGTACATCCACGCGCTCTACCAGGTGATGAACCTCGCGTACGCCGACCGTGACTTCTACTATGGGGACCCATACTTTCCGCCCGCGGAGCCCGTAGCGGGATTGCTGTCGAAGGCGTATAACACGTCGCGATTCAAGACCATTGACTGGACGAAGAACGACCCCGGCGTGAAGCCCGGCGATCCCTATCCGTACCAGCACGGCACCAACCCGTTCACGCAGGAGCTGGCGGAGTGGAAGGTGAGCAATTTCCTCCCTGCTCCCGCGCAGCCCGCGAGCGGGCAGCAGGACAAACCGGTGCCCACGCCCGCCCCAGCGACTTCAGACGAGCGCCTGTCGGGCGCGTCGGAGTTCATCTCCCGGAACGCGACGGCTGCGGACTCCGCATTCGAGCGCGACTTCTACGCTGGGACAACGTCCATCGAGGCGGCGGACGAGGATGGGTGGGTCGTATCGGTGACGCCGAGCGGCGGCTGGGTGCCCGCCGTGATCGCGGGGCACAGCGGGATCGGGCTGAGCGAGCGCGCGCAGAGCTTCGTGACAGATCCGAAGGATGGCCCGTTCAACGTGATCGAGCCGGGCAAGCGGCCGCGCGTGACGCTGACGCCAACGCTTGCGATGAAGGATGGGAAGCCGTATCTCGCCTTCGCCGTGCAGGGCGGCGACTCGCAGGATCAGAATCTCTTGCAGTTCTTTCTGAATGTGGTGGAGTTCGGGATGACGGTGCAGCAGGCGGTGGAGGCGCCGAACATCAACAGCTTCCAGATGCGGTCATCGTTCGGCATGCACGAGTCGGAGCCGGGACGCATGCTGGTCGCGACATCGCTGCCCGATTCGACGCGCGAGGCGTTGCGAAAGTTGGGATACACGCTGGTGTTTGCGGAGCGGACGTCGGGACCGATCAACGCGATTCTTTTCGACACCATGCATCACTCGATGTGGGGCGGGTCGAGTAATCATGGGGAGGATTACGGGATTGCGTGGTGAGGAGGCGAGCCGTGCGCGTTAGTCGTATTCGCCGCTCGCCGTTGCGCATCCCGCGCCGCTCAGCCGAGCGCCCGAAGCGCGCGGCGCCGAGACACTGCTGACACTCCAGCTCGAGCGTCTCGTGAATGAGGTGCTGCAGCATCGGACGCAGCGCGTCCCCGGACATTCGCCACCTCCCCCAATCGGCGGGGACCAGCGTCGACACATCTCGCTTCCAACCTTCCTCGGTTGCATCTTCGCTCGTCTGCCACTCACCGGTGCGGACGAGCTCTGATACCTCGGCCGCACGGCCTTCGACGTTGAACCCGCCCGGCAGATTCGGCACCTGACCGAGGTTTTCACTTCGCTGACTCCCATCACACCTATGGACTTTTCGACGCGCAGCTCGAGATCCGGCTCTGGTGGGCGCTGGCCGGGGAACACGATCAGTCATTCGACAGTCCCGTCCGGAACCGGATGCGTGCCCGGATGAGCACTCCCACACCGAGTGCTCCAGTGGATGCCGGCAGCGGGGGTCAGCCCCACCTCACCCGCCGCTTCGGTCTCCTCCCGGCGACCGCGCTCAACATGACGAACATGATCGGCGTGGGGCCGTTCATCACGATCCCGCTGCTCATGTCCGCGCTGGGTGGCCCGCAGGCAATGCTCGGCTGGATCGTGGCGCTCGTCATCGTCGTATGCGACGGCATGGTGTGGAGCGAGCTCGGCGCGGCCATGCCGGGATCCGGCGGTTCGTTCGGCTATCTGCGAGAGGCATTCGGGCGCGAGCGCCTCGGTCGCCTCATGGCGTTCCTGTTCGTCTGGCAGTTCGTGCTGAGCGGCCCGCTGGAGATCGCGTCCGGCTACATCGGCTTTGCCGACTACGCGACGTACATCTGGAAAGGACTCACCAGGCCGCAGGTCCTCGCATTGATCACGGTGGTGGGCGTGATCAACATTGCCCTGCTCTACCGGCGCATCCACTCGATCGCGAAGATCACGATCTCGCTGTGGATCGGCACGCTCGTGACGGTGCTCGCCGTGATCGTGACAGGCGCGATGCACTTCGATCCGAAGGTCGCCTTCGATTTCCCCGCGGGGTCATTCAATTTCTCGATCGGCTTCTTCCTCGGGCTCGGCGCGGCGTCGCGTATCGGGATCTACGATTACCTCGGCTACTACGACATCTGCTACATTGGCGATGAGGTGCGCGATCCGGGACGCGTGATCCCACGGTCGATCCTCATCAGCACGGCGGCCGTGGCGGTCATCTACTTCGGGATCAACCTCTCGATCGTCGGCGTGGTGCCCTGGCGCGACTTCGTGCCGGCGGCAGCTCACCCCGAATCGAATTTCATTGTGTCGATCTTCATGCAGCGGATCTACGGCGCGCCGGTGGCCGCCGCCTTCACGCTCCTCGTCCTCTGGACCGCGTTCGGATCGGTGTTCGCGCTGCTCCTGGGCTACTCGCGGATTCCCTATGCCGCCGCGGAGAGCGGCTACTTCTTCCGGGTGTTCGGTCGCCTGCATCCCACCCGGGGTTTTCCGTACGTCTCGCTCCTCGTGCTCGGCGTGATCTCGATTCTCGCCGGCTTCTTCTCGCTCGGCACGGTGATCGACGCGCTGATCGTGACCAGGATTCTGGTGCAGTTCATGGGGCAGATCGTCGGCCTGATCCTCCTGCGAAAGCGCGCGCCGCAGTTGCATCGCCCGTACCGGATGTGGTTCTATCCGATCCCGGCGCTCGTCGCGCTGCTCGGATGGATCTTCGTGTTCGCCACGACGCAGGCGCGCGTGATCCTGTTTGGCGTTGGTGTGCTGCTGCTGGGCTGTCTGACATTTCTGGTGTGGTCGTGGCGATCGCAGCGTTGGCCCTTCGGCATTCTGGAGACGGCATCGTGAAGCGCATGTGGAGCGTGTTGGTCTTCATGCTGGCCTGCGCGGCGGCGGCGCGGGCGCAGGACCGGCGGATGCTGCGGGGCGGCTGGCTGATCCAGTCGTCGGCCCGAGCCGGTACCAACGGCGCGCGGATCTCCACCGCTCACTACCAGCCGCGCGACTGGTACCATGCGACGGTGCCGTCCACCGTCGTTGGTACGCTGGTGGAAGACGGCGTGTATCGTGATCCGTTCTCCGGCATGAATCTGCGCTCGCTGCCGGGCATGACGTACAAGATCGGCGCGAACTTCGTGCACACGGCCATGGCGCCGACGAGTCCGTTCGCGGTTGCCTGGTGGTACCGCACGACCTTTAAGACGCCCTCCGGCACGCACGGCAGACGCGTGACGCTGGGCTTCGACGGCATCAATTACCGCGCGAACATCTGGCTGAACGGCCACAGGCTGGCCGACTCGAGTCAGATTGCCGGCACGTACCGCCGCTACGAGTTCGACGTGAC
>JBOHTE010000792.1:0-1039 GCA_050733555.1 Gemmatimonadaceae bacterium
TTGCAACGTCGGCCCGGCACTGCCGGCGCCGAACGCGTTCGCAAACGACTCCAGCGCCAGCCGCCATCCCTTCCGCGGCTCGACCGAACCGACCCAGAGAAAGCCAGATCGCTCACTCTCGTGATCCGGCTGGCCGAGCGCGGCGTCGGGCACCGCGGTCTCGAGCATGACCGACACGTTTCCCCTGTCGCCGGCGAACTCCTGCGCCATGCTCTCTGTGACGAAAATCAACGCGTTCGCACTCCGGAGTGATCGCACCGTCCAGCGATTCAGGCGCCACCAGCGCAGCAACTGCGTGCGCAGCCACTCGCGCCACCAGCGATGCCCGAAGCAGCGCCGGTACCAGGGGCTGCACAGCGACGCACCGCCCAGCGGACCCAGAACGACTTTCCACGGGCCGTTCCACCAGCGTCCGGGAAAGAGAAACGCGTTGAACGTCACGTGATGAACGATGTCGAACTGCAACTCGGCACCACGCACGTGCCGCGCCGCCGCCCACTGCCAGAGCACGTAGTAGGAGCGTATCGGCAGCAGTCCGCTGCGCTTGAGGCGCAGCACCCAGTGCGGGAGGTCGAGGTACAGGAAGCGCGGCAGCGGCTGTCCGGCTGCCGCAACCAGCTCTCGCTCGATGACCTCGCGATTGTTCGCCCGGGTGAGTACCCAGACGTCGTGGTGGGCCGCCAGCCGCGTGGCCCATTCCCAGCCTACGGCCGGCTCCGAGCCGCGGTGCGGCTCGCAGGCGTACGCGGACAGGAGGACCTTGAATCGCTCGTGCTCCATTCACACTCTCAGCGGGTTATGCTTCTCGTGGAAAATGGACGACACCCTCAGCAATGACCAGATCGCCTGGGCGGTACGGGCCGCATTCGAACTTCTCGCCGAGCGGGGAGTAGCCTGGTGCGTAGCGGGCCGAACGGAGCTGCTTCCCGATCACCCGGAAAGCGACATCGACATCATCCTGGGCGCAGAAGACATGGCGCGGGTGGGCGATCTGATGCGAGTCGTGGCGGAACGGGTGGATGGACGCATCGTGCAGTGC
>JBOHTE010000793.1:0-2507 GCA_050733555.1 Gemmatimonadaceae bacterium
ACCGAGACCACTCCGAGGGTCGTCTCGTTGGAGTATGAGATCGAGAGCGCGCCGTACGCGCGGGCAAAGCGCGGGTCGAGCGCGATCGCCTCGCGATACAACGCGCTGGCCTTGCCCCACTCGAGGCCGTCGGCAGCGTGTCGACCGCGGAGATAGAGGTTGTAGGCGTCGATGTCGTTCGTGCCGCGTGCGCTCGCTACCGTGCGGTCCGTACGGGCGTCCGCGCGCGCGAGATGGAGACTGCCCGTGATTGCGCGGACGATCGTGTCCTGCATTCCGCCCAACTCACTCGGCTGTCCGTCGAACGTTCCACTCCACATGGCGTTGTCGTCGGATGCTCGCACCAATTCCGCCGCGACGTGAAGACGAGAACGGGATCGGCTGACAGTTCCCTGAAGTACGGCACCAACCTCGAGCTTCGCCCCGATCTCTTTCGCGTCGCGCCCCTTCAATTGCCGGGACGAGCCGCGTGCCTTCACCTTCAGCTCCGGTATTCCGCCCAACGCGTCGCGCACGTGGTCTGTGATACCGTCCTCGAGATAGTCGAACGACGAATCGCCGCTCGTGTTCACGAATGGCAACACGGCGATCGAACGGATCGCGCGTCCGGCCGTGTTGCTGTCGCGCCCGCGCCACCACACTGCGACCGCAACGACGCATGCGATGGCGCCCACGACTACGCTCGCGACGAGCACCGACCGTGCACCCGCCGACCGGCCGCTCGTTGTGCGCGAGACCGATGCGCCCGACGCGGTCCCGCCGGGAATGGCCTCGAGCGCACGGACGATCTCCGTCGCGCTCTGGGGCCGGTCTCCCGGACGTTTTTGCAGGCAGCGCATCACGAGCTCGGCGAGCAGGGGCGGCGTCGTGGGACGAATGGCGGCGATTGGGGGCGGCGTCTCGGACGCTTGCGCGGCCATCGTGGCCCGCGCGCTCCGTCCAGCGAATGGCGGATAGCCGGCGAGCATCTCGTACGCCATCGCGCCGAACGAGTAGTAGTCCGCTCGTACGTCGGTGGACGGATCCGCGGCCACCTGCTCGGGCGCCATGTAGGCGGGTGTTCCCAGCGCAACGCCCACGGAGGTCAGCGCTCCGCCGGTCGTCGCATCGGAGATGGCTTTGGCCACTCCGAAATCGGCGATCACCGCCGACGTTCCGGCAATCAGCACGTTATCCGGCTTGATGTCGCGATGCGCGACGCCTTTGCTCTGCGCGTATTCGAGCGCCCTCGCCACGTCGCGCAGAATCGAGATCGTCTCGGCAATCGACAGCTCTCCGTGCGCGAGCCGCGCCCGAAGCGATTCGCCGTCGACGAACGGCATCGTATAGTACGGCTGCCCCTCGATCTCGCCAGCGGACAGGACGGGGACGATATGAGGATGCTGAAGTCGCGCGGCCAGCGAGATTTCCCGCCGGAATCGCGCGATCGAGACGCTCTCCGCCAGCTCGACCGGCAGCACCTTCACGACGACCTCGCGGCCAAGCGACGTCTCGTGCGCGACGAAAACGCGCGACATTCCGCCGCCAGGCAGTTCTCGCTCGATGACGTACGCATCACCGAGCGATGCCTGCAACTGGTCGCGGAGTTCAGTCATTGGTATTTCGCCGGACTTAGGTTACGACGCGACACGTGCAGCGCGCGCTCGAAGGTGTACATCGGCAGGCTTCTTCCAGGCGTGGGCAGCGCGACGATCGGACAGCCCGGCGATTCCTCCGTCTCCCGAATCACGGCGCGCGAGAGCACAGGAACTTGAATCGGTGCCGTCGAAGCATACCGTGCGATTCCACGCGACACCACTACCGGCGGCCGGAACGAAGCGAGGACGTTCGCGCGACCGCCAGCCGCGCGCGGGCGAGTGCTGCCGCGCTAACCGCAAACAGGCACTTACGTGAGGGATCGGGTGACAAAGGCCTGCGCGTTCGCAAAGCAGACGTTGGCGTAGCGCAGCCGTGGCTCTCCCGACCATTCCGGCGTTTGCTCGTAAAATCCGAACACGGAGAAGCCGAATGGAATCAGGTAGGATCGCACATCGTCGAAGAGGACGTGCCGCTTGTCGCCGGGATGGAATCCGACTTCGGCCAGAACAAAGGCAACTTTCCGAGAGGACAGCAGGCGTCGGGCACCGATCAGCACCTCGAGGTCGAATCCTTCTGCATCGACTTTCAGTAGATCAACGCGAGATATGCCCGCATCACCAGCAAATTTATCTGCAGTGCACAGCCCAACCGTCTCCGAGCCGACCGACTTTGGCGACCTTATCAAGGAGTTGGTGACGGAGTTGGCGTCGGGAGCGCCCGTCAAGTACAGTGTTGCCTCTCCGTCTCTCCTTCCAAGCGCGACGCGATGGCAGCGTACATTCGCGCGTTTGCTCAACGCGCGCTGTAGTGTGCGGAACGTGCCCGCCGCCGGCTCGAACGAATGAATTTGCGCATCGGGAAAGGCATTGGCGAATTTCTCCGCGGACTGACCCACGTTCGCACCGACGTCAAACACGACAGCGATGCGA
>JBOHTE010000794.1:0-2004 GCA_050733555.1 Gemmatimonadaceae bacterium
GGCAGGGACAGCGCCGTGACTGAGCACTCCACTGCTGAGGCTGAACACCCGGCGTCGCCGAACGCGGTGACCGGCAGCGCCGGCGCGCGACATCGTGCCGTCGGCGCCGCCGTGGCGACGGCGACGCTCGTCAACATCGCCGTCGCGGTGCTGGCGCACCACTTCCCGTACGGCGACGTGATGAACCAGTTGGCGCGCTACGTCCTCATGGAGCGCTACTGGTTCGGCGCGCCACCGCCCGGCATCGTGGTGCATCTCACGCCAACGGCGTATATAGGCGTTGACCTGGTTGGCGTGGCGCTCGTTCACCTGTTCGGCCCACACGCGGCGCTCCGGATCCTCACGGCCATTGCGCTCGCGCTGCTGCCGGCCGGCATGTACGCGTTGATCAGCGTCACGGCACCACCACGCCGCGAGTGGGCGCTCGCCGGTGCCCTGCTGGGATTCAACTGGTTTCTCATCCAGGGCATGATCAATTACGCCATTGGCGTTGGCATCGTGCTGTTCTGGTTCGCCTGCTGGTGGCCGCGTCGCTCCGCGCAGTCCTGGCCGCTGCGTATCCTGCTCTCCATCGCGGCAGCGGGGCTCCTGCTCATCCACCTCACCACGCCACTCATGGCACTGGTCGTCATCTGGGTTGATTATGCGCTGGGGCTGCTGTCATATGCCGATCGGTCCTCGAATCTCCGTCACCGCGTATTCCGCTCCGAACTGGTCACGTGCGTCACCATCACAGCGGCGGTGGGGGTGGCCTGGGGTGTCGTCCTGACCTCGCCGGGCGGTGCCAACCTGGTCGAGTCGTTCGAGTTTCGCGGCGCGTCCATGAAACTGCTGGAGCTGGGCGCGCCCTTCTTTTCATTCTCGCTGCTGCAGGCGGGGATCATGGCTGCCCTGTACGGGATCTGTCTCATTGCCTTCCTGTACATCAATCGCGCGCGACTCCGCCTCGATACGTTCACCGCGTCCGCCATCGTGTTCCTCGTGCTGTTCATCGTGTTTCCCCAGGGGAGCAAGGTTGGTGGCGCCATGGACATCCGCTGGCTCCTTCCCGCCTGGCTCCTTCCCTTCTGCATGACGACGCGGGAGCCGTCCGACGCGCCGCGGCCGTGGCTGCGCCGCGCGCTGCTCGCCGCATGCGTGCTCAACGCCCTGGTAATCTGGCACTACACGCGGTCCGCGGACCGGCTGCTCGCGGGCTTTGACGTTGCCCTCGAGCACGTGCCGCCAGGCACGCGGCTTCTCGCCATCATCTCCGATCATCAGCCACACCCTCGCGTCGACCCATACGCGCAGTACGCTTTCTGGCACATCATTCGAAACCGGGGACAGGTAGCCGGCCTCTGGTCGTATACGGGCGCGCGGGATGGCGATGCGCTGCTCTCGTACTTCCGGCACTTCGTGGTACTCCACCATCTCTATCTCCCCGCCGCGCGCTGGGGCACAGCGGATTTCTCGCCGCTCGACTGGCAGCGCGTGGACCACGATTACGACTACATCATCCAGGCCGGCGACGACGAGCGCGTTGCCGCCATTCTCTCCGCCCACGCGACGGCGACCTTCCATGCCGGCGCAATGACGGTGTACAACGTCACTGGTTCCCGATAGCCGCCCTCGACGTCTGAATCCAGCCGGACGTCGCGATCAGTGGAGAGCGTCTCATGACGCGAATCGAAATGACCAGCAGTGCCACCCAGCAGAGGAGGACCGCGAAAAAGTCCAGACTTCCTCCATGATAGCGCACCAGCGCGAACTCCAGCGTGATGAACACCACGGTGAGGGCCTGTGCAACGCCGAGTTCCTCGTGCCGCGTCCAGATGAACAGAATGGGAAGGAGCAGCAGTACGCTGTAGTGCTCGAGCGTTTGCGGATACACGAGGAGCGCGGCGGGCACTCCCAGGGCCAGTCCCAGCGCCGACCGTGAACGGCCCAGTCTCATCACCATGGAAAATGTGAGCCCGGCAATCGCGAACGCCATGACGAGGAATGCCGGCTGCGCCAGCGGCG
>JBOHTE010000795.1:0-5695 GCA_050733555.1 Gemmatimonadaceae bacterium
ATATGGACCTACATGGTTTCCGGAGGGTACGCCGCCGATGGCTCCTACGTAATCGTCTCCAAAGGCGAGTGGATTCAGGACGGCTTCGAGTGCTTCGGGGGCGGCGGTGGCAGCACGCAGCAGCTGCCAGCCGACTATCCGACCGTGGGCGCCGCGACAGGTTGGTACACTGGCCGAGGAGGTGGAAGTTCGAGCCCGAGAACTCAGAAAAATGGTCGCACCACAGAGTGCAACTCCGGCTGCCACTTTGGCAATCTACCCCTTCCCAGTGTGGACAATCCCAAGGCCGATCGGTGCGCCCTCGCTACCATGAACGTCGTACGAGCACCTCTCGACCTATTTCTTGGCATTGCAGAAATTCGGGAGGCAAAGACCGTCAGGAAACTTCTGTACACCTACGCCAAAGATGCGGCTTGGGAAGCCGCAAATTCATTCGGTGAGCAGGCACTATCTGGCGAAGGCGTTACAGTGATGGGAACAGCCAAGGCGGCGGGAATCGGTCCAATTCCGGTGGCCGCACAGGTGTTGGACGAATACAACTTCATCAAGGCTTGTCATGGCTTTTGAGTGCAGCGGTCAGTGGAAACGGGGGCAGCCGTAAGCCATGTACTCGGTTCACAGCGTTGTATACGCTTGGTGGCGGGACTTAAATGCCAATGTGCATCGGCCTAACCTGGCGTGACTTCCCTCTACATACTCGCGCGTCGTTTCGGACGGACACCACGCGGTCGCTTCATTGTCACGTACATCCTTGTTGCGGGCTGTGCAATGGGGATGCTATCCGCTGGCGAGTTGACCAATCGGCAGCTCCTCGTATGGGCCGGCGGCATTCTCGCGACCATTGCCACGGTCGTGCTCATCACGGTGACCACCTGGTACAGACGAGAGAACGTGGTCAACGCGGCCATTCTCCTCGCGCTCGCATGGACATTGGCGCGTCTGGCGTCTCTGGGACTCGCGGCGCTCGCGCTCAGCCTTATGGGGCACGAAAGCGACCTTGGCCTCGGCGTCATGGGAGGGATGTTTGGTCTACCCGTGGCGGTGCTCGAATGGATCCTGGTCTCCGGCCTGCTGGTCACACTCCTCCGTCGGATCAGAGCTCCGATTGCCTCGGATCGCACGAGTCAGGAGAGCCGTGCTGATGGCTAGGCAGAGTGTCTATCGCATCTCACCAGGTCCTTGTTTGCCTATCGTGGTCGCGCAGTTAGAAGCGTGAGCAAAGGGACGTGCACATGTTCAATACAATCCTCTTCCTGGTGTTCTCCTGCGTGTTCGCGGCGGTGGTGCTCATGCTTGCCCGCGACATCGTCCTGGGTCGGGCAAGCCGCTCGTGGCCGGTAACGCATGGTCGAGTGCTCGAGTCGAGCCTTGGCGTAGGCAAGGGGTGGATCTTTTCTCTTTGCAACTTCAGCATCCGCTACGCCTACACCGTTGATGGCGCGAGCTATGAGAGCACGCGGGTCCTCTTCGGCATGGACTCCAACGACAACTCGTCCTTGCCCGCTGCCGCCCGGCGGCGACTCGAGCGCTACCCGCCAGAGGCGATCGTCGAGGTCCATTACGATCCGGCAAGACCTGCGCGTGCCGTGCTGGAAACGGGGGCGTCGGCCACGACCATCGTCTGCACCGGGGGTTACCTGGTGTTCTGCGCCTGCTGCGTGTGGGTGCTCGTGCGAGGATAGAATGCGGACTCGGAGCCGGTGATGCCCGTTGAGCGCTCGCATGTGGCTGATACCGAGTGTCATCGCTCGTGTGAAATTCCCTACGGCGTGATCGTGTGAAACTCCCTACCCGCGACCCGAGGAGGGAGTATGGCAGCGTACGACGAGGAACTGGTATCGTCTCCGGTACCCGCTCAGGCGCCGGAGGTGCGTATGCTCAAGGAACAGGTCGTTGAGGAAGTGCTCGTGCGGTTGTGGCGTGGCGAGGCGGTCGTTGGCCTCGCGCGGCAGTACGGCGTGGATCCCAAGACGATTCGGGCGTGGCGGGCGCGGGGCCGGTACCGCGAGCGCACGCGTCGGCCGGAGCCCTCGGTGCTGGATCCCTATGCGGCTTGGCTGCGCGCCCGCGCGCCGGAGGTGGAGTACAACGCGGCCGTGTTGTATCGCGAACTCGTCGGGCAGGGGTTCGCGGGCTCGCCGGCGATTGTGCGCCGGTTTGTCCGCCCGCTCCGGCTCGCGGAGCGCGCAGGGCTGAGCGCGACGGTGCGCTTCGAGACTGAGCCTGGGCAACAGGCTCAGGTGGATTTTGGCCAGCGGCGCGTGTGGATCGGGACCGACTGTCTGGCGGCGCACCTGTTCGTCTTCACGCTGGGCTTCTCGCGGCGCGTTTACCCGACGGCGTTTCGCCACGAGCGGCTCGACGCGCTGCTCGCCGGGCACGAGCAGGCCTTCCAGCATTTCGGCGGCGTCCCGGAGCAAATCGTGCTGGATAACGCGCGGACCGCGGTGGTGCACCACCGGGCGGATGCGGCGACTGGGCGGCACCAGATCACCTGGCATCCGACCTATGCGGACTTCGCCGCCTACTACAGTTTCCGGCCGTGGGCCCACTGGCCCTACCGGCCCCAGACGAAGGGGAAGACCGAATCCGGCGTGAAGTACGTCCAGCACAACGCGCTCGTGGGGAAACGCTTCACCTCGTGGGCGCACTTGAACGACTGGCTCCTAGAGTGGGCAACGACCGTGGCCGACACCCGGGTGCATGGCACGACGCACGAAGTGCCGGCCGTCCGCTTTGCCCGCGCCGAAGAGCAGCAGCTGACGCCGCTGGGGACGCGGCCGCCGTACGGGCACGAGCGTACGCGGCACCGCGTGGTGGCCACCGATGCCCTGGTGGCCATCGGCGGCAGTCGCTACTCGGTGCCGGTGCGCTACGCGGGTGCCACGGTCGTGATCCGCGACTTGCTCGAGCACGACGAGATCCTCCATGACGGCGTCGTGATCGCGCGGCATGCCAAGCAAGGGCGGCACCAGATGGTGATGGAGCCGAGCCACTATGCCGCGCTGCTCCGGCCGCCGGGCGTGCGCGGGAGCGCCGGGCGCGCGCTGCTCGCGCCGCCGCGCTACGATCCCACCTATCCGGCGAGCGCGGACGTTACGGTGCGCGATCTCGCCGAGTACGCCGCCATCGCTGAGGCCTCCGCCACAGGAGGCGCTGTATGACGACCCCTCAACTGGACCGCCTCGCCGACCATTGTGCACGCCTGCGCCTGCACCGCGTGGGCGTCGAACTCGCCACCCTCCTGGAGCAGGCCGCCAAGCACGAACTGGGTTACGCCGACTTCCTCGATGAAGTGCTGGGGCTCGAGATCCAGTCCAAACACGCCAAGCACGTGGCGATGCACGTGGCGATGGCGCGCTTCCCCTTCCAGAAGACCCTGGAGAGCTTCGACTGGAAGTTTCAGCCCTCGATTGACCCGAAGGTGATCAAGGAGCTGGCTACGGGCCGCTACCTGGCCGATGGCGAAAATGTCCTGCTGCTCGGCCCCCCCGGCGTCGGCAAGACGCACCTCGCCGTGGCGTTGGGCGTCACGGCGTGCGCGCTTGGGCTTCGGACGATGTTTACCACCGCGGCCGGGCTCATCACCACGCTCGGCAAGGCGCTCTATGAGAATCGGCTCGAGGAGCGGCTCAAACTCCTCACGCAGCCCAAGCTCCTCATCATCGACGAGATCGGCTACATCCCGATCGATCGCCAGGGCGCCCGTCTCTTCTTTCAGCTCATCTCGCGCCGCTACGAACGGGGCTCGGTCCTCGTGACCAGCAATCAGAGCTTGGGCGCTTGGGGCGAAGTCTTTGGCGATCCCGTGATCGCGAGCGCAATTCTCGATCGCCTGCTGCATCATGCGACGACCGTGAACATCAAGGGCGAATCGTATCGCCTGAAAGAGAAGCGGCGCGCCGGGCTGCTCCGCCCCGTCGCCCCTGTCGAGCCCGCGAAGTGATCACCCAGGGTAGGGAGTTTGAGACGATCACTTCCAGGGAGAATCACACGAGCGTTGACACCGAGCCTCACCAAGCGCCGGCGCCGGATCGCCCTTGGCGGGCGAACCCGCCACACCCTTCGCCGCGACGCTTCATCACCCGCACCGGTTCCGCCAGCCCGCGCTCCACATAACGTCCGGCGTCCGGTGCCGCAACGAATGAACCCACTCTTCTATGCGCGCGGCGCGAGCGGGCCGCTCCGCCGGTACCAGCGGGCGACAACTTCGCCGTGGGTGATCGGGTGACGAGCTGGCTCGGGGCCACCTACACGTACGACGCCGACGGGAACCGCGCGACGCGCACCGTGGGAAGTACGGTGACCACCTACACGTGGGACGCCAGCGGGCGGCTCCTCCAGGTGAAGACGGGGAGTGACAGCGTGACGTATGCCTACAACGCCCTGGGCGATCTCGCTCGGCGGAGCACGCAGGGCCACGTGGACCGCTGGTTTGTCTGGGAAGCGGGGCAGCTCGTGGAAGAACTCGACAGCACGGCCCAGCACCGGGTGAACGCCTTTGCCTATCTGCCGGGCACGGACCGGCCGCTGGCCCGGATCACGGGCGACGCCGCGAGCACGATCGAGTATGTCCAGCAGGACGGGCGCGGCGATGTGATTGGCTTGACGAATGGCAGTGCCATGACGCAGCATCTGCTCTACGGGCCGTGGGGCAATGTCGAGGCCGTGAGTGGCGATTCACTGCCCATGACGCGCCTGGGCTGGAAGGGGCTGGTGTGGGAGGGCGGCTCGGCGCAGCTCTATTATGTGCGGAGCCGCTGGTATGATCCGGTGAGTGGAAGCTTTCTCTCGGAAGACCCGCTCGGTTTGAGCGGCGGGCGGAACACCTACGCCTACGCCGACAATGATCCCGTCAATGGGTGGGATCCGAGCGGGATGTCGATGGATAGTCCTGATTGCCTTATTACATTCGAGTGGAAATACTTTCCTGAGACCGGGGATATGGTGGAGGGAACACTCCACGTAATTGCGATGTCGCCGGAGTGCACCAAACCCGCCGGCGGCAAGGCTAGTGCGGCGAGCGGCGGGGGCGGTGGAGGCAGCGATTCGCGGCCAAGCTTGCTGGCCGTAGCCAAGGAAGTCAGCAGGCGGGTCACGCCGTTCAAAGACGCCATGGACTGTCTTGGGCATGTGGTGTATGGCGGGGCCGTGACGCTTTTGGATGCGGGCACTATCACTGAATTGATAAAAGGCGCAAGAGCTGGGCGAGCAAGTTTCGTCGCTTCCAGGGAGGCGTCGTCCATGGCAATGCATGATCTCTTTGCTATGAATCCCGGAACAGGGTCCGCGATTCAACTCGCTGCGGCGGACGCCACAGCTACGCGCGGCGAAGCACTTAGTTCCCTGGGCAAGGCAAGGGACGAATACAGCAAAGGGTGGCCCTTGGCGGCGTTTGGTCTGGCGCAGTCGCCCGGCCTCAAGGGCGTTGCTGAGTTGATCCCCGGCGTGGGTGCGTTTATGGCTGACCGCGAGGCGTACCAGACCTGCAAGCGCGTCTCCTGGCGCTAAGCCGATGACACGCCGTTCCCTCTGGGAATTCGCTCGTCGCGCGTCGGTTCGTGTGATGAAGAATCTCATCTGGGGCGGCGCCTGGGGCCTGTTCTTCGGGGTGGTCTACTGCGTCATTGGACTCCTGTTGCGCGTCGTGCGCGGAGCAAGAGATGAGACAGCGGAAGGGTGGCCCTTGGCGGCG
>JBOHTE010000796.1:0-3525 GCA_050733555.1 Gemmatimonadaceae bacterium
CGCGCACCGAGCGCACGCGCCACGCGCACCGGAAGCGCGGCGACCGTGCTGCTGTGCCCCTCGTAGAGATGGAAGCGGCCCGCATACACCAGCACATCGGTCGTCCCGATGGAGCCGGCGACAGCCCGGCCCGCGTGGCCGCGGACGGTCGGCAGCGGAAAGCCCGGAATGCTGTCATAGGGGATCTCCACCGGCTGGGCGATGTGACGAATCAGTCCGCCAAGTCCCGTTCCAAGGATGAGCGCGACGCGAGGACGCAACCGGCCCAGCCGGTCGCGCACGGCGGCCGCGGCGCTATCGACCGTGCGCTCGAGCTCCGCCGCGGCGGGGGTCATGGACAGCGCGTCAGCCGCTCGATCTCACGCCGCGCCGCCTCCATGAGGGCGCGGCGCTCCTCCCACGGCAGGAACGCGCTCGCGAATCCGTTGAGCGCGAGCTCGGCCAGCTCGTCGAAGGAGAAATCGAGATGCCGGGCCGCCAGCAGATATTCCTCAGTGAGTGTGGTTCCGCTCATGAGGCGATTGTCCGTGTTGAGCACCACGTTCATGCCGCGATCGTAATACACGCGGAGGGGATGCTCCTCGTAGCTGGCGACCGCGTGAGTCTGGACGTTGCTGGTGAGGCAGATCTCGAGTGCGATGCGATGGTCGTTCACATACGCCGTCAGCACCTCGTCGTCCACGAGGTGCGTGGCGTGCCCAATGCGCTCGGCGTAGCAGTCGAACACCGCCTCGCGCACGGAATCGGCGCCCGCCCCTTCCCCGGCGTGCACCGTGAGCGCGAGGTCGTGACGTCGCGCATAGTCGAACGCGGCGGCGTGGGCGCGTGCAGGGTGGCCCAGCTCACCGCCGGCCAGGTCGAATCCCACCACACCGCGACCTCGATACGCCGCCGCGAGCTGCGCGAGCTCGAGGGAAATGTCGGCAGCGAGATTCCGCAATCCGCAGATGATCACCCGGGCCAGCGTCCCGAAATCGCGCTGCGCCCGCTCGATGCCGCGGAGCGGCGCCTCGACCGCCTCGCCGAGCGAGAGGCCATGGCGCACGTTGAGCACCGGTGCATAGCGGATCTCGATGTACCGCACGCCGTCGCGCGCGGCGTCTTCCACCAGCTCGTACGTGACGCGCTCGAGCGCGTCCGCGTGTTGCAGCACGGAGAGCGTGATGGCGAAGCGCTGGAGATAGTCCTCGAGGTGCCGCGCATCGCGTACCATCATGAAGTCCGCGAGCGCGTCCGGGTGCCATGCCGGCATGGCGATCCCGTATTCGCGTCCCAGCTCGATCAGCGTCTGCGGCCGCAGCGAGCCATCGAGGTGGCAGTGCAGCTCCGCCTTGGGAAGCGCGCGCAGCAACTCACGGGTGACGATGGGCACGCGAGAGGATCAGTTCACGTCGTTGTCCGCCGACGCGGCATCGGCTTCCCGTGCGCTGGCGAGCCGGAAGATGGCGCCGGGGAATACCGGAGTCGCGGCGTCGAGCCGAAGGCCGCGGCTGTCCGTGATGTCGCGCCCGCCGGCTTCCACCAGCCGGGCCGCCACGGGGTCCCAGCGACGCACCGCGTCGAGCGCCGTGGCCCCGGGCTCGATCTCGACGCGCGTGCCGTTCACAAAAACCGGAATGGCTGAAGTCATGGATGAATCTGAATGATACGCGCCGTCACGAACGTGAGTGGTGTGCCCTGCAGCAGATCGCCGCGGGTGCGAGCGTCACCGCTGAACGCATGGAGCAAAGCTAGCGGAGCCCCGCGCGAGGAGCGAGGGCTGTTGACCCAGGTGAGCGCAGCCACGAACTTCGGCGCGTGAAACCACTGATCGTCGGCATCGCGGGAGGCACCGGATCGGGCAAGAGCACGGTCGCGCGACGCGTCATCGAGTGCCTTGGCGACGCGTCGGTCGCACGCGTGGACATGGACGCCTACTATCGCCACAGGCCCGAGCTGTCGCTCGACGAGCGCCGTCACATCAACTGGGACCACCCGGACGCGCTCGACCTGCAGCTGTTCCGCGAGCACCTCGCGACGCTTGCGTCGGGGCACGCCATCGAGAAGCCCGTGTACGATTACGCCAGGCACCTGCGTGCCGCACGCACGATGCACGTCGAGGCCGCGGACGTTATCGTGGTGGACGGAATCCTGCTCTTCGTGGAGGCTGCAGTGCGCCAGCTGCTCGACTTCAAGATCTTTGTCGACGAGGACGCTGACCTGCGGCTGGTGCGCCGCATCCGCCGCGACTTGCGCTACCGGCACCGGCCGCTTCAGGAGATCCTGCAGCAGTATATCGCCACGGTTCGCCCCATGCACCTGGCATTCGTGGAGCCATCCAGACGGTGGGCGGATGCGATCCTGCCGGGCGGCGGCTACAATGCCGTGGCCACCGACATGATCGTGCGCAGCATTCGCCGGCGCCTGGCGGACGCGCGCGCATGACTGAACCCGGCGCGGGCGAGCGCGTGCTCGTCGTGGACGACGAGCAGGACATCGTGGCGCTCGTGACGTATCACCTGCTCAAGAGCGGCTATCGGGTGACGACCGCGCGGTCGGGCACGGAGGCGCTCGCCGCGGCGCGCGCCGATCGTCCCGCGCTCATCGTGCTCGACCTCATGCTGCCCGGCATGTCGGGCTACGACGTGCTGGAGCAGTTGCGCGCGAGCGACGACACGCGGCACATCGCGGTGCTCATGCTCACCGCGCGTCGCGACGAACCGGATCGCATCCGCGGACTCGCGCTGGGTGCCGACGACTATCTCACCAAGCCTTTCAGCCCTCAGGAGCTCGTGCTGCGCGTGGGCGCCATTCTGCGGCGTCTCGCGGCAAGCGCGCCCGCGTCGGATGTTCTCTCGGTCGGTTCGGTGACGATCGACCGGGCGGCGCACCGGGTGATCGTGAACGGTGCGGAGCTCGATCTGACGCCCATCGAATACAAGCTGCTCCTGCTGCTGGCCGAGCGCCGGGGCCGCGTCCAGGGCCGGACACAACTGCTCGACGCCGTGTGGGATGCGTCGCCCGACATCCAGACGCGTACCGTGGACATGCACGTGCAGCGGCTGCGCACCAAGCTTGGTGCGGCTGCCGACCTGATCGAAACGGTGCGCGGCTTCGGCTATCGCATGGCGGGGCCGCGCGCCGGATCGCCGTGACGCTCGCGCGTCGGCTGTTCGCCGGATCGGCGCTCATTGTCGTCGTGTTCGTCGCGCTGCTCGTCCTGCTCAGCGGCGTGCGACTGACGAACGAATTGCGGGCGCTGGAAACACAGCGACTCGCGCGCGAGGCCCGACTGGTGGCCGCGATGTGGGCGGGCGCGCCGGACGCCGAGGCGTTCGCGACCACGGCCGGTTCCACGCTCGGGCATCGCGTGACGCTCATCGACTCCACGGGCCGCGTCATCGGCGATTCACGCTTCGACCTGGCCGGACTCGAACATCTGGAGAATCACGCCACCCGACCGGAGGTGGTGGAGGCGCGACGGAGCGGAACGGGCTCCGCGCTGCGCAAGAGCCCCTCCCGCGGTGACGAGGAGCTGTACGTGGC